>NZ_JAGGPC010000027.1:0-38637 GCF_018614005.1 Streptomyces sp. ISL-99 | reverse complement strand
ACGTCGTGGCCGAGTTCGGCCATGCAGGCCGCGTGGGTGGCGCCGAGGTAGCCGCAGCCGATGACAGTGAGTTTCACGAGCGGATGTCCTTCCGGGTGGGGCCGCCGCGGGCGGCCCCACCCCTCCCCGCCCGGAAGGGCGGGGTGTTCAGGCGGGCCGGGCGGCCAGGTAGCGGTGGATCCCGTCACGGATGAACGGCGGGATCGTGAGGATGTCGAGGTGTTCGGGGGTGAAGAACTGGAGCTTGACGCCCTCGGCGAGAGGCAGCTGGGTCTCGTCGCCGTCCCAATGGCCGGAGAAGAAGGTGATGATCTGGCCGGAGCCGTGGACGTCGCGGATCTCGAAGAGTTCGGCCAGGTCGGAGACGGTCAGACCGGCTTCTTCGTCGAGCTCGCGGACGATCGCCTCGGCCGGGGCTTCGTCGCCGTCCGCGCCGCCTCCCAGCAGGCTCCAGTGATCGGGCCAGGCGATGACGCCCGGTAGGTCGTCACGCAGGTGAAGAAGGAGTTCACCGCGCTGGTTGGCGATGACCGCGACCGCTCCGCGGGCGGTGGACGGCTGGGGGGAGGGGATGGTGTCGGATTGCATCCGACCACCGTAGTAACGGAGTTGGAGATCATGCGGCAGCCCTCACCGTCTGATCCGAAAACCAGGCGGCTGCCATAAGGGCCTGCATCCGGGAGCGGTCGAACCGGCCGCCGGGCTTCAGCCCGCCCTCCAGCAACGGCCGCCAGGCCACCGGTGCCTCCGTGAGGGCGGTGCGGATCCGATCATCGGCCCAGGCGGCGAGGGGCCCGTTCAACCAGGCGGGAACGGGGCTGGCGAAGCCGAGTTTGTCCCGGCTTCCCCAGACCTCCCGCGGCAGCCCCAGGGCTTTCGCCGCGTCCCGCAGGATGCGCTTCCCCTCGGCCGGATCGACGATCTTGTGCTCGACGGGCAGCCGGTAGGACAGCTCCACCAGGTCCCGGGCGAGATAGGGCGAGCGGCGTTCGAGGCCGTAGGCGGAGGCGAGTTTGTCGCTGGTCATCACCAGCGGCCGCCAGGCCGTGGCCAGATCGGCCAGTGTCAGCGCGCGGGCCAGGTCCCCGCCGGCCCGGCTCATCGCGCCGCCGACCAGGTCGCGGATCCGCCCCTCGGGGTCAGGGCCGCGCAGGACGAGACGGGTGACCGCCTCCGCCGGGTCCAGCGTCTGACCGGCGGTGTGCATCAGCTTCGCGGCCAGCGGCCGGTATGCCTCCAGCCCTGCGGCCAGGACGGCGTCGGGGCCGAAGAGGACGAGCGAATGACGGACGTAACCCATCAGGAACTCGTCCGGCCCCAGCCCGCCGACGACGACCTTGAGGCCGAGGTCGGACGCCTTGCGGTAGGCCATGTACTCGGAGAACGTCGACGCGTTGCCCATCGGATAGTCCAGCGCCGAGACCATGTGCGGCAGCACCGTGGTGAAGTCCGCGGTATCCGGCTCGACCACCACCAGCTCGGCGCCGATGTCGCGGGCGATGACCGCGGCGGTCCTCGACTCGTCCAGACGGTCCTGGCCCGGGTAGCGGACCGTGATGCAGACCGGCGGCCGCATCAGGTAGGCCAGCACCGAGGAGTCCAGGCCGCCCGATAACAGCAGGGCGAAGTCTCCGGCCGGGACCCGCAGCGGGACCTGCTCGGCCAGCACGACCGAGAAGCGGGCCAGGGCCTCCTTGTAGTTCCCCTCGAAGGGCTGGCGTCCTTCCAGCGACCACCAGGTGTACTGGGCGAGGGAGCCGGTAGCGGTATCGAAGGCCATCACAGTGGCGGGGGCCAGCATCTGGATGCCCTGGAAGGGGGTGTCGGCGCCGGTCGGGGTCTCGATAAAGACCATCTCGGGCCGCAGGACCGGCGGTGCACTGCCGTAGCCGGTCAGAGTGGTGACCTCGGAGGCGAACGCGAGTCGGCCGCCGTCCAGGCGCCAGTAGAGCGGTTTCTCCCCGAGCCGGTCCCGGGCGAGGAAGAGCTTGCGGACGCGCGGGTCATATACGGCGAGGGCGAACATGCCGTCGAGCCCGTCCAGGCAGGACGGTCCGATCTTGGCCCAGGCCCGCAGCAGGAAGTGCGCGTCCGACTCCCGGTCGGCAAGCTCGATCCCCCAGGCATTCGCCTGCTGGCGGAAGTTGTAGATCTCACCGTTGAAGGCCAGCAGCACCCCTGTGGGCCGGTCGAGGTAGGGGCCGGGCATGGCCTGCGGGTTGGCGATCAGCAGCGTGTTCATGGCCAGCACCGCCCGCCCGTCGACCGAGGCAGCGTGCATCGTGCCGTCCGGTCCACGGTGAGCCTGCGAGGAGCCCATCGCGCCGACCGTCATCTCGTGCCGGGAGGCGTCGCCTCCGGCCAGTCCTGCGATTCCGCACATCTGGTTCACCCCCGAGGGTGGTTGGGATGCCTGGGCGGCGGCCACCCGCCAAACGAAGCTCTCTCCAGTTCCGGCGGTGGCCTGGGCCCCTCATCACAGCGGCCGCAGACCATCCCGGGGAGGGCTCGCAGGGGGGCTCACAACTCGCGTGCGCGGTTCATTGCGGGCCCGCAGGTAATACCCTCGGTGACCCAACGCACACGGCAATCGCGTACGGATGAAAATGCTCGTGGGCTGTCGCGTACCGAGGAACGGTGCTCAGTCGCGTACGGCCTCTGTGCTCAAATCAGTACGACCTCACGTGCGCAGTGCTCCAGTAACCGGTCAGGGGGACGTCGTGGCATCGACTGTCCGCCGGAGCCGTCCGCCCAACGCGGATCTGGCCCGGCTTATCGAAGGCTGCGGTGCGAGCCACAAGTCCCTGGCCTACCGGGTCAATCAGCTCGCCCAGCAGGCCGGGATCCACACGGAGTACTCGCACACGTCCGTGGCGAACTGGTGCCGGCGCGGGATGACCCCGAAGTGGCCGGCCCCCAAGCTCCTCGCCCAGGCGATCGGTGAACGGCTGGGGCGGCCCGTCGGCCTTGCCGAGATCGGTATGGGCCAGGCGCAGACACCGGACGCGAACATGGGGTTGGATTTCCCGCGAGATCCCGCCGACGCCGTCCGCGTCGCCACTTCGTTCTGGAGCTCCGTGAACCGCCGCGACTTCCTCACCACAGGCGCCTCCGGCTTCGCCGTGTCCGCGTTCACCACCCCGGTCACCCGCTGGCTGGTCACCCCCGCCGACGAGACTGCTGACCACGACGGCAGCCACCAGGTCGGCCGCGCAGACCTCGACGAACTTCGCGAGGCCGCCGACGACGCAAGGCGCTGGGACTCCAAATACGGCGGCGGGAACTGGAAAGCCAACTCCGTCACCACCTGCCTTCAAGAGCGGGCCGCACCGCTGCTGCGAGGCTCCTTCGCCGACGACGTCGGCCGCGAACTGTTCTCCGTCACCGCCGAGCTGTCACGGCTGGCCGGATGGACGGCCTTCGACGTCGGTGAACACCACGTCGCCCAACGGCACTTCATCCAGGCGCTCCGCCTCGCCCGCGCGGGCGGGGACGTGCAGCTGGGCTGCTACGTCCTGACCACGATGGCCATGCAGGCACTCCTTCGCGGCTTCGCAAGCGAGGCCATCGACATGGCCCAGGGCGCCTTCGAGCGAGCCAAGGGACAGGCGGTCCCGCGGGTGCTGGCGTTCACCAAGCTGATCGAGGCCCGCGCTCACGCCCGGGAGAACGACCCCAGAGCCGCCTCCCGGGCCCTGGCCGCCTCCGAGACCCTGCTCGAGCAAGCGAAGCAGGACAGCGGCGACGAGCCCGCGTGGATCGACTTCTATCACCACGCCAGGCTGTCCGCAGATGCCGCCGAGATCTTCCGCGACCTGAAAAACCCCAAGGCGGCCCTGGCCTGGAACCAGCGGGCCGCAGCCATGCCGTCCGGCGCCTTCACCCGCTCCGTCGGCATGCGCCTGGCGATCGTGGGGACCGCCCACCTCCAGGCCCGCGACCTCGACCACGGCCTCGAACTGGGCAACCGGTCCGTCGACATCCTCGCCCGCGTCCAGTCCAGCCGGGCCAAGGACTACGTCCGCGAGTTCAACACCGCCCTCGCCCCCTGGCGGCGCGAGCCGGCCGTGCGTGACTTCGTCCACCGCACCCGCAAAGAACTCGGCATCGCCGCCTGAACACCGCACAGGTCCAGACGCCACCAGGCAATCAGGCGGGGACCGCCAGTCCGTGCACCGCCGCCGGACGGAAATCTCCGGCGAACGGCGTCACGCAGCAGCCGGCCCGACAGAGGGCTGGACACCGGCTCCTACTGGGCTCTGATGGGCGGTTGTGACCATGTCAGGTCCCAAGTTCCCAATGAAGATCCTCTGCCGCCGGGCACAGTGCCCATGTGGCGACTGCGCCCGTGGTGACGAGCTGGTCGAGGGTGGCGAAGAACGCGTGAAGGCTCAGGCCGCATGCCCGACGAACGCGGTCGGCTTCCGCGACCCCCTGGAGGCTTTGGGGTCCGAGGTAGGCGGCCAGAGCCAGTTTCGTCAGCCGCGCTGTCGCAGGCAGCCGCCGTGCTGCCACGCACGAGGCCGTACGGGCGGCCCAGTCGGCGGCCCGTTGGCGTTCTGGGCGGCCGGGGGCCTGAGCCAGGATGGCGATATCGAGCAGCTGGACGCTGATGCCGGTTCGGTGAGGCTCTGCAGCGCTCTGTGATTCCCTGCGCAGCCAGTGCATGGCTTCGAGCTCATGCCAGAGCGTGAATTCGTGCGCGAGGCGCATGCTGCGCAGGAGTCCGACGGGAAGCTGCACCCTCCCGACGGTGTTGGCGCGCAGCGCACACTGAACGGCCAGCAGTCTCGCCCCGGCGCCGGCGGAGGAGGGCAGGGCCGAGGCGAGATAACTGAGCATCTCCTGCACCCGGATCTGCTCCGACGGGCCCAACTGTTGCCTCTTGCGCTGCGCCCTCCTCGAATCAGAGGCGGTACCGGGATGTTGTTTGTGTGTTGCGGTGAGAACGGTGTCGGGGACGACGGCCGCGTGCGGGGTAGCGCTGGCGCAGGCCGCCGCAGACGTCGGCCAGGCGCCAGATGCGACCGCCGCGCTCGCGGGTCAGGACGAGCAGGACGGGGCCTGAGCAGCCGCGGTGGCGGGGGTGCCAGCGGCAGCCGCGTTCCTGGCACTGGCAGGTGCGCAGATGGGCCGGGAGGACGTCCCTGCGGGCATGCCGGGCCAGATGAGCTAGGGCGGCGGGCCGTGCCGCAGTCACGCGCACGGTCTGTCCGCCCGATGAGCAGATCGGGCAGTAGAGCACCGGGCCGTGCTGCTGGGGGCGTAGTTCCACGGTCCAGGTGCGGGGCACCGGTGGGTTCATGGTGCACAGCCTCATCGTGCGCGCGTTCCTCCTGCCTCCGGCGCGGTGCCGGCCCACTCCCGTCTGCCTCGGTGGGGGAGCGGGGGTCTTGGCCGCACCGTAGTGCAGACCCCTGCCCTATGCGCGGTGCGGTCGCCTGCGGAAATAGGGCAGAGGTCTGCACTGACAGGGCAGGGTTCTGCACCGTCGGATGGGTGGGTGACGATCTTCCCGCCCGACCCGAACCTCCCCGCCCTCCGTCTGGAGCTCGCGCGGCTGAGGAGCGAGCGCGGGTGGACCTACGACGAACTGGCCCGCCGCAGTGGCCTGTCCAGACGCACCCTCATCGAGATCGAGCAGGGCCGCACCATCGGATCCCTCAACACCTGGCACGCTCTCGCCCACGCGTTGAGCGTCTCCGTCGACCACCTCTTCTCAACCCTCTGCGACGGCCATGCGCCGCCTGCCGAAGCGGCCGAATAGCTTCCCCACCACCGCTGCCACCGGATCACCCGATCCGGTCACCGCCGTAGCGCAGATGTGCGGCACATGCGCACCCGTTCCCAAACATTGGGCCGTTCGCAGGACAGGGGCGGCACGGTCGCCGCATGTGCGGCGCGTCGCCTGCCACCTTCACGGCCATGTGCTCCACCACCACCTCACCCGGCCACCCCACACCCCCCGGGCCTGTCGCTGCCTGCCGCCCGCGCGCCCTGCGGATCCACCCGGACAGCCCCAGCCGGCTCCTGCGCTCCGCTCAACTAGCCCGCTGCCACGACTGCGGTAACCCCATCCATTGGTACACCCGCGTCGATCAGCAACCCATCGCCTTGCACCCGCAGGAACTCAACGCCACCGCGGTCCCTGCTCCCTGCCGATGGCATGTCCATTCAGGCATTGCCCATCCCGCAGGCGACGGAACCGCCTGGTGCCGGATCACGCACCGCACCCTGTGCCCCGCGTACGAGAACACGACACCTCTCGCCCCGCAGTTGACCGAACTGCGCAGACGCCTCGCGCTGCGCACCCGCCGGCTGCTCGACACCGGCACCTTCACCCCGCCGCTGCCCGGTCCGTCACCAACTTCAAAAACCTCAGTCTGCAGGCCGACCCGACCCGTTGTGCAGATCTTTTACGCCCGCTACCTGGCGGCCCTTCCGGTCGACGCGATTCAGTGCATCGCCCAGACCCGTCGACGTGACCGCTGCCCCTATCCCGTCCTGGCCCCGGATACGCCGGCAGGGGAGTGGGCCCTCCTTCCCGTCACAGCCCCCAAACGGCACGGAAAGCTGGCGCCACTCACAGCCAACATGGCCATCTACGACCTCACCCATCTGTCCTACGCCGAACAACTGCGCTGGCGCACCCAGCACTGCCCCGCCCACGCAGCCGCACCAGACGTCGCACACATCGCCCTCGCCGACTGGGAAGTCTTCGACCCGCGGCTCCACCACCAGCACGTCCACACCCGCCTGCCCGCCGCCGCCCGCAAACGCAGCAGACGGTCATGAGCCCAGCTCCTCAACCGGTCGCCAATGGTTCACTCCACAGTCGCCCGGCGCTCAGACCACCCACGTATTCGTCCCACCCCTACAGGGAGCACTCGGGTGTTGAACCCTACCGATGAACAGGCCGCGGCTGCTGACGCCTTTACCGCCGGCGACCACTTGGCCCTGCAGGCCGGCGCGGGCACAGGCAAAACCAGCACGCTCGTCCTGCTCGCGTCCTCCACCCCGCGCCGCGGCCGCTACATTGCCTTCAACAAACCCATCGCTCTCGACGCCGCCAAGCGTTTCCCTCCCACCGTCACCTGCAAAACCGCCCACGCCCTCGCCTACGCGGCGATCGGCCACCGCTACGCCCGCCGCCTGGGTGGCCCCCGCCAGGCCGGCTGGAAGACCGGCATGGCCCTGGGCATCACGAAAAGTGTCCGCATCGGAGAACGCGACGTCTCCCACAAAGCTCTGTCTCACGCAGTGCTGCGCACGGTGACGCGCTTCTGCCACTCCGCCGACCCCGTGATCACCCGCTACCACGTCCCCCGCCTGCGAGGCCTGGAGGGCACGGACCTCCACGCCGAACTCAGCAGGGCTGTACTGCCGTTTGCCCACAAGGCATGGGCGGACCTCCAGCATTCCGACGAGGGAAGCGTCCGCTTCGACCACGACCACTACCTAAAGATGTGGGCCCTGTCCGAACCGAAGATCGACGCCGACTTCCTCCTGCTCGACGAAGCACAGGACACCAACCCCGTCCTCGAACAGGTCTTCACCGCTCAACGCGCCCACGCCCAGCTCGTCATGGTCGGCGACTCCGCCCAGGCCATCTACGGGTGGCGCGGCGCCCGCGACGTCATGACCGGCTTCGACGGCAGAGCCCTGTCCCTGTCGCAGTCCTTCCGCTTCGGTCCACGCCTTGCCACTGAAGCCAACCGGTGGCTGACGATCGCCGACGCCCCCATCCGTCTGGCCGGCACCACCACCATCCCCACCGAACTCGGCCCGGTCGACCACCCCGACGCAGTGCTGTGCCGCACCAACGTGGGCGCCATGACCGAAGTCATGAAGCACCTTGCCGCAGGTCGACGGGTGGCGCTGACGGGGGGAGGGGACTCCCTGCGGGCACTTGCCACCGCAGCCTGGGACCTCAAGGAAGGACGTCGTACCTGGCACCCCGAACTGCTCCTCTTCTCCTCCTGGGGTGAGCTGCAGGACTACGCCGAACACGACCCCGCCGGAGGTGACCTGCGACCGTTCGTCGATCTCATCGACCGGCACGGAACGCAAGCTGTCCTGGCCGCGGTGGACCAGCTTGCCCCCGAAGCGCAGGCACAGGTCACCATCTCCACCGCTCACCGGGCCAAGGGCCGCGAGTGGTCGAACGTCAGGATCGCTGACGACTTCACCCCTCCCAAGGACACCAGCGAACAAGACGCGAACGGTGCCCCGATTCCCGGCCCGATCGACGACGCTGAAGCACGCCTGGCCTACGTCGCGGTCACCCGCACCCGCGACTGCCTCGACCTCGGCGGCCTCTCCTGGATCGACCGCCACCCAAACGGCCACGCACATACGCCGCAGACCAGCGCCTGATCACGGAGCAGGGGCCATCGTTCTTCGGTGAACCACACCACCCGCGCGGGTGAGCAGCCCGGCGTCTTGGGCAACCGGCGGCCCATACAGCGCTATCCATACGTTCGTGATCAGGAACCTGCTGCGCGCCGCTACGGCCGCCGCGCTCGGATGCCGCCCAGCGGCGACGTCCACTGCCAGTACGCCGCCAAATGGACCGGGACCAAGCTCCGCTGGGACCTGACTGTTGGCCCGCAGGAACAAGCCGAACTCCTCAACCTCGCCGAGCGGTGCCCGACCACCGACGTCCACTTCGAACCCGCCCCCATAACGAAACACCAACAGCCCTTGCCCGGCCTTGTCGGCGACAGGGCGCGTTCTCATGTCCTTGGAGCACCCGCTGCGGAGCAGTGGCCGGGCGCTCATTTTGGGGGCACGGTGCCGGTTCGGCACCTGCCCGTACGCGCAGCCGCCATGGACGAGACCGGCCAGGAACCGGAAGGAACTGCCGCGGCCGGACGGCTTCCTCCGTTACTGCGGAGCTCCGCTTCTTAGCCTTTAGGTGGCCCGGCGACCGCTTCATGCCGAAGGTCCGTCACCCGGGGTTTGGACGCCGCCGGGTCTGGATTCTGACGCTCTGAAAGAACGGAGGCCGTGTGGGGCTGTTGGTCGATCAGTTACGGTGCAGATTCGCGTATGTGATGATCAACAGCGATCGGTGGGGTGTGCGCGCGCTGGCGTCTTACGGGGGAGGTTGACGGGGGATGGGCTACGTTCTGCCCGGCTGGCTGGATGAGATTCTCGATTTTATCGGCATCAGTTGGCCGAATGTGGATGAGGATGACTACCGCGAGATGGCTGATGCCATGCGGGAGCTTGCGGATGACTTCGAGGACCATGCGGGCGAGGTGAACGGGGCGGTGGGCCGCCTGCTGTCTTCCAGCGAGGGCATGGCGGTGGACGCCCTGGCGGAGCACTGGGGCAAGGTCAAGTCTTCGCATCTGGAGCAACTGCCTGAGGTGGCTAGGTTGTTCGCGGATGCCATGGATGTGGTTGCGGACGTCATCTACGCCATGAAGGTCAAGGCCGAGATCGAGCTGGGGGTGATGGCGGCCTCGGTGGGCATTTCGGTTGGCCTGGCGTTTGTCACCGGCGGTTTGTCAGCGCTGATCGGTGCGGCGCAGATCACGGCGATGCGGGAGGTGGTGCGCCGGATCATCAAGGAGGCCGGCGACCAGATCGTGGACCAGGTGCTGGCCATGGTGACCGAGCCGGTCGCTGCCAAGCTGGAGGAGATGGTCTCGGACGCTGTCCTGGAGCTGGCCACGGACGCCCTGGCATCTGGGGGCGAAGGCGGCAGTTCTCCGGGCTCCTCCGACATGAACCTCAACTCGGCGGGCGGCTCGGGAGGCGGTGGTATCGGGCCGGGCAAAACTGGGAACCTGCGCATCGACCACGACGAGTACGAGAAGGGCGCTGGCCACCTGGACCGGGTCAGCAAGGACTCCCTCGCCAAGCTGTCGGGCCCCTTGGACCGCGCCCACGGCGCGCACGGCCGCACCCGCGGCAAGGACCCCTTCACCGCGCCCATCGATGGCGTGCTGGACGGCGCCACGAAGGGCATGAAGAAGGCCGTCCGGGCGGTCATCAAGCACACCGGCGAGACGATGCCCAAGAACGTGCGGGACAGCTCGCGCAGGCACAAGTCCAATGAGCGCGGCACGGCCGACGCCCTGGACAAGATCCTCAAGGATCGGGACGGGAAGGGCGGCCCCAACCCACCATCCAGGGGCGGCGATGCGCCCGGCGGGCGCAAGGGGGCGGCCGGGACCAAGCCGGATCTGCTGCGCAAGGCGCGCGATGACCCGCGCCGGCATGGCGTTCCGATCAACATGCGGAAGTGTAAGAACGACCCGGTGGACGTGGCCACTGGCCAGATGATCCTTCCGCAGACCGATCTCAGCCTTCCTGGAGTCCTGCCCCTGGTCCTCAAGCGCACCCATGTCTCGGACTATTCGTTCGGTATGTGGTTCGGTCGTTCCTGGGCCTCGACGCTGGACGAGCGGATTGAGGTCGACGTCCGCAACACGGCCGTGTGGGCCCGCGAGGACGGTTCGCTGCTCGTCTACGATCAGCTGCCGACCCCACAGCAGCCGGTGGTGCTGCCCCTCGAGGGACCTCGAATACCCCTGCGTCGTGTCAGCCCACTCGGCGCCCCGGAAATGGAGTTGGCGGTCACCGAGCCGCAGTCGGGGCTGACCCGCTACTTCTCTCGGCCGTCCACTGAGGGCTGGCAGCTGTGGCTCACCACGATCGAGGACCGCAACGGGAACCAGATCGACGTCCACCGGGATGCGTCCGGCATGCCGCTCTCGGTCACGCACAGCGGTGGCTACGACGTCACGATCACGGGGGACCGGCACCTCGGCCGCATTCGTGAGCTTGCACTGCGCACGCAGGAAGGGGACGAGGACACGGTACGTGTGACGGCGTACTCCTACGACACGGTAGGAAACCTCGACGGGGTGACCAACTCCTCCGGGCAGGCCCTGATGTTCAGCTATGACACTGAGGCCCGCATCGTCGCGTGGACCGACCGTAACGACTCCACCTTCCGTTACGTGTACGACAATTCGGGCCGCACGGTTCAGACCATCGGTCCCGATGGCTATCTGTCGTCGATGTTCGCCTATGACGCGGAGCGCCGGGTCACCCGCTACACCGACTCCACCGGCGCCACCACCACGTACTACCTGGACCAGCGGCTTCAGACCATCGCCGAGGTGGACCCCCTGGGGCAGACCACTCACTTCGCGTACGACACCCGGGGCCGACTCCTTGAGCAGACCGACGCGTCGCTGAGCAACGTCACTCGCTTCGAACGCGACGACCACGGCAACCTCATTGCACTGATCGCCGTCGACGGGGTCCGTACCACCGCCGAGTTCAACGACTTCAATCTGCCCGTGGTCGTCACAGAGCGCGGCGGCACGCAGCGCCGTTTCAAGTACGACACCAGGGGAAACCTGACTGCCGTCACCGGTCCCGACGGCGCCCTCAACCAGTACGAGTTCGACGAGTACGGCCACGTGACCGCCGTCCGCAACCCGGCTGGCGCGGTTACCCGGATGCGGAACAACGCTGCCGGGCTGCCCATAGAGATCACGGCGCCCGACGGCGCTCGCAGCACCTTCTCGCGCGATGCCTTCGGTCGCATCACCATGGCCACCGACGCCCTCGGCGCGACAGTCCGCCAAGGCTGGACCACCGAGGGCAAGCCTGCCTGGCGTGAACTGCCCGACGGCACCCGCGAGGAGTGGACCTGGGACGGCGAGGGCAATCTGCTCAGCCACACCGACCGCACCGGCCGCACCAGTACTCACACCGCCACCCACTTCGACCGACGTGCCACCACTCACAGCAGTGACGGCGGCGAGTACCGCTTCACCCACGACACCGAGCTGCGCCTGACCACCGTCACCAACGCCCAAGGCCTTGAGTGGCACTACCACTACGACGCGGCCGGCCGCCTGATATCCGAGACGGACTTCGACGGGCGCACCCTGACCTACGAACACGACGCACTCGGACGCCTGATCCGCCGCACCAACGCCGCCGGTCAAACCCTGACGTACGAGCGCGATGTCCTCGGCCGCGTCCTGCACCTGCGCCACGACGACGGCGCCACCTCCACATTCGCCTACGACGCAACGGGCCACGTCGAACATATGGCCAACGCCCACGCCCGCATCGACCTGGAAAGAGACCGGGCGGGACGCATCGTGACCGAAAGCGTCAACGGCCGGGCTCTGACCCGCACTTACGATGCCATGGGGCGCCGCACCCACCGACGCACTCCCTCGGGCGCAGACAGCACGCTCACCTACGGTGAACGCGGACTGATCGCCTACACGGCAGGCGAGCACACCTTCCGCTTCGAACACGATGCCCTGGGCCGCGAAACCACCCGCACCCTCGACGACACCCTCACCTTGCACCAGGACTGGGACCCCGTCGGCCGCCTCGTCCACCAGTCCTGCACCAGCCCGCACGACACCCTGCTCGAGCGCTCCGTCGCCTACCATTCCGACGGCACACCGCACACCGTCGACGACAGCCGCTATGGCCGAAGCACTTACACCGTCGACGAAGCCGGTCGGATCACCGCCGTCAGCGCACACAAGTGGAGCGAGCGCTACGCCTACAACCCTGACGGCGACCAGACGCAGGCCACGCTCCCCGCCCAAGCCCCCGGCCAGGATGCCGCCGGAGAGCGCCACTACACGGGCAGCCGCATCACGAAGGCCGGACGGACTCACTACCAGTACGACGCGCAGGGCCGCCTTGTCGAACGCCGCACCACCACGCTCAGCGGCAAGACACTCATCTGGTCCTTCACGTGGGATGCGGAAGACCGGCTCACCCACGTTCGCGCTCCCGGCGACACTCACTGGCGCTACCTTTACGACGCCCTCGGCCGCCGTATCGCAAAGCAGCGCCTGGACCACGAAGGGCATATCGAAGAATCCACCACGTACTGCTGGGACGGCGGCCAGTTGGCCGAACAGCAGAACAACGGTGTCACTCTGGTGTGGGACTACCTGGGCCTGCAGCCTCTGGCGCAACGCGAATCCAAGGCCGACGAGGCCCAAGAAGAGATCGACCGCCGGTTCTTCGCCATCGTCACAGACCTCGCCGGAGCCCCCAGCGAACTCATCGGTCCCGACGGAACGCCGACCTGGCGCGGCCGCAGCACCGCCTGGGGCGCGACCCAGTCACACCGACACGCCACTGCCTACACACCGCTGCGATACCCCGGTCAGTACTTCGACCCGGAAACCGGCCTCCACTACAACGTCAACCGCTACTACGACCCCGACCTCGGCCGCTACACCTCGCCTGACCCCCTCGGTCTGGCTCCCGCCGTCAATCACTACACCTACGTCCCCAACCCCTTCACCCTGGCCGACCCGCTCGGACTCGCGGGTTGCGAGAATGATCCCACCTGGGGCGGACGGGTTGTCTTCGTTCGGGACGAGCACGGCCGCCCGTACGAAATGCACGCCACCGTCACCCGCGACATGCTCGACGAAGGGACCCACGCCGACAACAGACTGCGGCCGCCCGGTTTCGTCCACGGAACAGACCACAACCAAGCCCGCGGACACCTGCTGGCCCGGATGCTCGGCGGGTCCGGCGACACACTCGATAACCTGGCCACCCTCACGCAGAACCCCACGAACAGCCCTGACATGCGGGACCTCGAGCAGTCCATCTATAACGCCGTGTCCCCCGATGACGGCGAGATCGTCCAGTACAGCGTCTACCTCGAGTACACCGACGACAATAAAGACTCCGTGCCCAAGTGGATTCAGATGGAAGCGGAAGGTAACAAAGGCTTCAAACTTGAGGAGACACTCAAGAACCCTGACCACGCCGCACAACAGGACCGACGCCGCCGAGGAATCTAGTGACTGCCTTCGAATCTCTGACCCGACTCTGCTCGCCACCCGCCAGCGCGCCTCGCCCCGTCGAATGGCGATCTGTAGAGGCCCAACTCGGCATTCAGCTCCCCACCGACTACAAGGAACTCGCGACTACCTACGGTCCGGGGCGCTTCGCCGACTTCATTCACATCTACCATCCGCACGGTTACACCCCATACGTCGACCTTACCGGCCCCATGCCCACCAAGATCCGTGCCCAGCTGCAGAGGGACTACGACCAGGGCACACACCCCGTTCCGTATGACCCCCGGCACTTGTTCACCATGGGCGTCACCGACAACGGTGAATACCTCTTCTGGATCACTGACCCACAAGACACCCCCGACACTTGGCGGATTGCCGTCAACGAAGCTCGCGGACCCCAGTGGTTCACCTTCGACGGCACCGTGACCGAGTTCCTCGTGTCGGTGCTGAGCGGGGAAACGGCCGTACCTCAGTTCCCGCAGGGCCTCCTTGAACGGCCGCCCAGCTTCGTGCCTTCTGATCCCAGCGCCTGGACTCCGCCTCCGGCTCCGGCCCGAGCCCCTGTCAACACGAACGAAATCCGGGAATGGGCCCGAGACAACGGTTATGAGGTCCCGCTCCGCGGACGCATCCCCGCACCAGTTCTCGACGCATGGGAGCAGGCCCACCGAGGAGATGAGTCGTAGAGCTCTGCCCCATGGGCGTGCTTCACCAGATGCTCGTGTGAGTGGGGACAGAACGCTCGTCGATACGCCTGCCGCACCGTCAACCGCCGCAAGAGCCGACTGTCTCGTAAGCCCGATATTTCACACTACACCTGGACTGCACCACCCCGGACGGAACCGACTGGCAGTACATATACGCCCCCCCGGCCGCCGCACCCGCAACACCGCCTTGCCGCCGCCTGAGTCACTGAATCCGTCCACTTCACCTGGGACGGCACCCGCCTCGCGGACCAGAGGTCAACACGGGCTGAACTGGAAAACAGGTACTGAGGGGGAGCGACAAGGCATGGGCGGGTGGCAAAGCCCTAGACGACTGCGGTCCCCTATGGCGGCCGCTCGAGCGGCGGCGCTCCTGCCCGCTTCCTTGTCAGTGCGTTCCGTCGGCAAACTCTGCCAGCGGACACATTCCTGCGCTGGGGTCCGGCAGAGCGTGTCAGTCGCAGGCGGGAACCGGCGTGGGCGCGATGGGCGCACAGAAGCCGGCGTCGGCAGCTGCGCTCATCGGAACGTTAGCCACCCGATCAGTTACTTGAAACGCAATCAGAAGCTCGCCGTCTCGGTAAGCTTCTGCCGCTCATCAGCACTCTCGAGGGGGGACCTCACCTTGCGCATCACCCATGCCGCCATCGCCGCTGTCATTACGGTCGGATCGCTCGCCGCTCTGACGGCCCCGGTTCAGGCCGCCGAGTACTCCTCCGCATTGAAGGTCCGCGGTATCCAGTACGACGCACCGGGCCGGGACTCCAACAGCTGCTCGACGGGTAACACCCGTGAGGAGTACCTAACGGTCAAGAACTACTCGTCGACTGCGACCGTGAACCTCAAGGGTTACGTCGTCAAGGACGCGGCAGGCAACCGCTTCGCGTTCACTGCCAACCACTACCTGCAGCCTGGCGACTACGTGAAGCTCCGGGGCGGCAACGGCACCGACTCCGACGCCAACAACGTCGTCTACCGCGACAACTGCAACTTCATGTGGAACAACGACCGCGACACGATCTACCTCTACAAGCCCTCCGGCAGCCGCGCGGACGTCCACTCCTACAGCAAGAGCGGCAACGACCGCGACGGCAACGGCTACATCACCTTCCACTAAACCCGCTCACGCTCCCCTCACCCGGCGGTGAGGGGAGCCGAGCGCGTCACTGCGGGAGGGCGGCGACCGCGTACTGGGCCGAGCAGCACGCCTGGCCGAACGCAGTCGCGCACGCGAGCCACCCTCCGCACCGGCGTGCGCCGGCCGCAGGGCGAAGTTCACCGAGGCCGCTGGAAGGCCGCCGCCCCCGGCTGGGGCAGGAACAGGACCTGCACCTGTGCGGTATGTGTAAGAGCCGGGCCGCCGACGCCGCGCCAGGGCCGAATAGACCGAACCTGAGTGCCAGCAGCAGAAGACGCGCTCAGAAGGCCAGGGGCTGGCGCTCGGTCTTCCGTACCTGGCCCTGCCCGGGGGACGCACCGGGGGCGGCGCCCTTACATCATCGTGCCTAGGCGTCGGATGTCCGCGTAAATGCGGGCCTTCACCCCAGGAACTCCGGGCTCGCGGCGTACTGGGGCGACGCCGGAGGTCGCCCACCATTCCCCGAGGCCAGCCATGACAGCGTGGACGGTTACCTCCTCGTCGGCGGCGGTGATGTCCAGGACGACTAGGCCGGGCTGGCTGACGTGCTGTTCGTCGATCTTCTCCATACTCTTGGCCGACGCTGCCCTGGCCTCCAGTGGTTCGCAGGGCGCCCGTATCCACCCGTATGTGTCGTCCGAGCCTGCCTGTGCGGCGACCCGAATTGTGCCGGATGGCAGTTGGCTCGCTTTCGAAGACAGGGGTGGTGGGCGCAGCGGCATCGTTTCTGCGGTGAACCGCACCACCCGGGCGAGTGAGCAGCCTGGCGTCTTTGCCCGCGGACTGGGTGCGCGCCGGTATCCATGTGTTCGTGATCAAAAACCTGAAGTGCGCCGTCACAGTCGCAGCATTCGCCCTCCTTCCCGTGACCGCCTCCCAGGCGGCCTACGCCGCGGAGACGCTTCCGCTCAGCGTCGCGGTCCACCAGCTCGAGACCGCCGATGAATCGCGTGAGGGGTACACCCGTGACAAGTTCCGCCACTGGAACGCCGGCCAGAACTCTTCGGACGGCTGCAACACCCGCAACGAGGTACTGATCGCGGAGGCAGTCGAGCCTCCAACGGTCGGCCCCGGGTGCAAGCTGACCGGTGGCACCTGGTGGTCGTACTACGACGCGACCACCGTGTCCGGCCCCTCCGGCCTGGACATCGACCACATGGTGCCCCTCGCCGAAGCATGGGACTCCGGCGCATCAGCCTGGACCGCGCAGCGCCGCGAGGCATACGCCAACGACCTGGGCGCCCCCACTTCGCTGGTCGGCGTCACCGCCCGGTCGAACCGCAGCAAGTCCGACCAGGACCCCGGCACCTGGATGCCGCCCGCCGGTGAAGTCCACTGCCAGTACGCCGCGGAATGGACCGGAACCAAGCTCCGCTGGGACCTGACCGTCGACCCGCAGGAACAAGCCGAGCTGCTCGACCTTGCCGAGCAGTGCCCGACCACCGAAGTCCACTTCGAGCCCGCCCCATAACGAAAAGCGGTTCCAACGCGACGTGCAGGCCCGCGTACGCGAGGCAGAGGTCTCGACCCAGGCACTTCAGCAACGGACAGTCGCAACCTCGGCGCGCATCCCGGCTACCGTCCTGGCATGGATGATGCACTGACCTACGACCGACTCTTCGCTGGGGCCCAGAAATTCGCACAGTTGGCGCTCCAGGCGCACCGGGACGGGGACGAGGAGGTCTTCGTCTTGCACGCCGGAGTCAGCTTCGAGCGGCTCATGAAAGCCGCACTATCCCAGGCCAACCCGATGCTGCTCATGGAGTCAGCCAAGCACTCTGATGCACTGCTCTTGCGATTCGCCGGCATAACACCGTCCAAGAGCCACAAAGACGACGATCGCTTGCGCACCATCAGCGCGTCAGACGCTCTGAAGAGGGCCAGGGCAGCGGGGTGGCTGAGCCAGCACAAAGAGCTTGACGACTTGATCGAACTGAGGAATGGCGTTGCCCACCTCGGGCACACGCCGTCGGAAAGTAACGACATCCTGGCGATCTTCGCTCGCTCGACGAATTCCCTGCTCGACCACCTTCATGAGGACCAGTTCGAATACTGGGCGGACTGGAGCAGGACGATCGAGATCTCCATCAACGAGCGGCTGGCGAAGGACGAGAAGGAGGTCAAGCGTCGTATCGAGCAGGCGAAGCATCGTTATCAGCAGCTGATCGACTCTCTCCCGGGCAAGGCACCGGAAACCTTGCGGCTGGAGAGTTACGTCGTTCCCAAGTCCATGGAACTTTCAGCGCGGAGGGTGGGTCTGGTTGTGGGAAGGGCGATGTGTCCGGCCTGCACCAACGGGTGCCTCGTCGTGTTCAAACGAGATCTCATCGGAGCCGGGGAGCCGGAAGAACGAGAGGCCTCAGTCGTACTGTTGTACTGCCGCGCATGTGCACTTCAGCTGAAGGGGGCGACGGAACTCGCCGCAGCTGAAGTAGACCTGTCGGAGGTCGATCTTCCCGATCTCGAGCCTGAAGTCTTCGAGGACGTTCTCACTCACCTCGCGCTTGCAGAACCTGACGCGACGTTCAAAGACCTCCCGTTCCTGTACGAGGGGCCCGTGCCCGATGTGGACTCACCCTGATCGCCCCAGCGGAGGGGCGTCTGGTCTGGGGGTGAGGTGTCTGTGAGGGCGTTAGGGCAGCGGGTACAACCAAGATCGTTCTTGCCCAATTGGGCAAGAACGATCTTGGTTGGGGTGGCCAGCCAGCCAACCGCCGCCCGGCGTCAAAGCCGTTGATACGGGGTGCCGTCGGCCCTGCAGCGTTCCCTACGTGTTCCCCGTACTGAATCCCCTACGGTGGGCTCCACCCATAGCGGGCCCAGCCGTCCGGTTCGCCGGCGGCCGGAGAAGCATCCGTGCGAGGGAGCCCGGTCATCGACTGGCCCGGCGCCGGTCGCGCGGGGCGTGCCTTGGCCGTAGGCAGGGAGATGCAGCTGCGTCTGCTGACGGGACCGGGCGGGCTGCGATGCCCCATTGTCGGGGAGCCGTGCCACCTCCGGGGGCGGCACGGCTCCCTACCCTGAGCGAGGGCGTGGTGGTGCTGCGTCCGCCGGTGGAGCCGATGCTCGCCCAGGCCCGGGAGACCGTGCCCGGCCCCGGTGTCCTGCCCGGTGGGCTCGCGTTCGAGGCCAAGTTCGACGGCTACCGCGCGCTGCTGTTCACCCCGCCCCGACCAGGCGCTCCGGTGCTGCTGCAGTCCCGGCGCGGCAGCCTGATCCAGCGCCACTTCCCCGACCTCACCGCCGCGGCGGCGCAGCTCCCTTACGGCCTGGTCCTCGACGGTGAGCTCGTCGTGTGGCACGAGGGGCGGTTCAGCTTCGAGGCGCTCCAGCGCCGCGCGGCCTCGGGCGGGCGCACCGTCGAGCAACTCGCTGCCGCCTACCCCGCGCACTACATCGCCTTCGACGTCCTGCAGGCGGGCGAGGAACTGCTGAACGAGCGGTACGAACACCGCCGCGCCATCCTGGAAGCTCGGGACTGTAAAACGTTCGGTGTAACTCCCGATCACGGAAGATGCATCGATGACCAGCAACAACATGACCGAGGCCGAGTCCATCGAGCCGTCTGAGACTGCGCCGGCGAAGTCTGTGGACGACAGGCTGATCGACGAGCTCGTGGGCCGGGCTCAGGCCCAGGGCTTGCAGTTGACAGGCGAGGGCGGACTGCTCCAGCAACTGACGAAGCGGCTGCTGGAGTCCGCTCTCGAGGGCGAGATCACCGACCATCTCGGCTATGACAAGCACGATCCGGTCGGGAAGAACGGCGGCAACTCACGCAACGGCACCCGCGCCAAGACCGTGCTCACCGACGTCGGCCCGGTGGAGATAACCGTGCCCCGTGACCGCGACGGTTCCTTCGAACCGAAGATCGTCAAGAAGCGGCAGAAGCGTCTGTCCGGCGTGGACGAGATGGTGATCTCGCTGGCGGCGAAGGGCCTGACGACCGGCGAGGTCCAGGCCCACCTGGCCGAGGTCTACGGCGCCGAAGTTTCCCGCCAGACGATCTCGACCATCACCGACAAGGTCCTCGACGGCATGGCGGAATGGCAGAACCGGCCCCTCGACGCCGCTTGGGTTCTATCGGTGGTTGCGAACGTATCTGAAGGAGAGCGTTCGCATGCCGAGGTACGCCCACAACAAGATGCCGACTGCTGCGAAGAAGGAGTACTTCGAGCTGCTGCGTCAGGGCCATAAGGGGGCTGCGGCAGCGCGTGTGGTCGGGGTCTCAACCAGCTGTGGATCGCTGTGGTTCATCGATGCTGGGAGCATGATCGTTCCGGACCCGGGCCCTATATCACCGCGCTTCCTCACACAGGACGATCGCATCGCCATCGGCGACGGCCTGCACGCGGAGCTGCCGGTCAAGGAGATCGCCGCCTCGATCGGCAAGAGCTTCCAGAGCGTCTACCGGGAGATCCAGCGAGGCAGCAAACCCAACGGCCGCTACCAACCCTGGTGGGCCCACAACCAGGCCCTCCTACGCCGCAAGCGACCCAAGGCGGAGAAGCTCCGGGACAGCGAACCGCTTCGGACGACCGTCCGCGAGAAGCTCGCCGAGAAGTGGTCACCCCAGCAGATCTCACGCTTCCTCGCCCGCGCCTACCCGGGCGAACCGTCGATGCGAGCCTGCCCGGAGACGATCTACCGAGCCCTCTTCGCCGGCCTCCTGGGCCGCAGAGACGGCAAGCTCCGCACCGGCCGGACGCGACGCAGGAGACAACGGCGCGGTGTCCCGTCACCGAACAAGATCAAGAACATGACGTTGATCCATCAGCGGCCCGCTGAGGTCAACGACCGTAAAATACCGGGACATTGGGAAGGGGATCTCATCATCGGCCGCGGCCAGGGGTCGGCCATCGGCACCCTGGTCGAGCGCACCACCCGCTATGTCCAGCTCATCCACCTGCCCCGCGGCTGGAAGGCCCCGCAGGTCCGCAATGCGATCATCATGCAGACAGCCCACATACCGCCCCAGCTGAAGCGGACGCTCACCTGGGACCAGGGCCGCGAGCTGACTCTGCACCAGGAGATCGAGGCTCTCACCGGCTTCCGGATCTACTTCTGCGACCCGCACTCACCCTGGCAGCGCGGCACCAACGAGAACACGAACGGCCTGCTGCGGCAGTACTTTCCCAAAGGCAGCGACCTGTCGATCCACTCCGCCCGCGACCTCCAGGAAGTGGCCCTCCAGCTGAACCACCGACCCCGCCTCGTCCTCGGCGACAGGACTCCCACCGAGGCCATGAAAGGATGGCTCACAGGAGCATTGACCAGCTGATTCGCAACCACTGATGGAAACCGCCCCGTCTATCCCGTGATCTTCATTGACGCCATCCACGTGAAGATCCGCGACGGCGCGGTAGCCAACCGGCCCATCTACGTGGCCCTGGCGGTCACGACCGAGGGCCGGCGGGACATCCTCGGGCTGTGGGCCGGCGACGGCGGCGAGGGCGCCAAGCACTGGATGCACATCCTCACCGAGATGAGGAACCGCGGCGTGGGCGACGTCCTCATGCTGGTCTGCGACGGGCTGAAGGGTCTTCCCGACGCGGTCGAGGCCGTCTGGCCACGCACCACCGTCCAGACCTGCGTGGTCCACCTGCTGCGGAACTCCTTCCGCTATGCCGCCCGCCAGGACTGGGACAAGATTGCCCGCGTCCTCAAGCCCGTCTACACCGCGGCGACCGAGGAGGCGGCACTCGAGCGGTTCTCCGAGTTCGCCGATTCCTGGGGCCGGAAGTATCCGGCGATCGTGCGGTTGTGAAAAAACGCGTGGGAGGAGTTCACCCCGTTTCTCCGCTTCGACACCGAGATCCGCCGCATCGTCTGCACGACGAACGCGATCGAGTCCGTCAACGCCAGGATCCGGCGGGCGGTCAAGGCCCGCGGCCACTTCCCCAACGAGCAGGCCGCCCTGAAGTGCGTCTACATGGCGATCATGTCCTTGGATCCCTCCGGCAAGGGCCAGGCCCGCTGGACCATGCGCTGGAAGACCGCGCTGAACGCCTTCGACATCACCTTCGACGGCCGCCTCTCCGCAGCCCGTCAGTAACCCCAACAACCTGAGTTACACCGTTCGTTGGACAGACCCCCTCCTGCAAGAGGTTGCTGACGGTTTCGCTCATCCGGATGAACCCCGGCGCACGGTGCGAGCCCAGCTGACCGCGGCGGTTGAGGACCTGAGGGCGGCCGCCCGGCTCGGCGGCCTGCTTCCCGTCGTGACCCTGTGGCACCTGCACCGTGCCGTGGAGCAGGAACGTGCCGCGCGTGAGCGCCTGGCCCTCGTCGTGTAGGGGACAGCATGAGACAGACGCCTGCGCCGTGGCGGCCGACGAGCCCGGTTCCTCTCGTCAGCGACGGCGGGGCCAGCGACGCCCCTACGATGTGACGATGCGAAATACGAAGGCGTTCAAGGATGCGGTCGCGCAGACGCTCGCCGAACTGGCAAGGCGTGGCGTGACCCTTGGACCCGCGACGGTGGCGGACACCATCGAGCAGAGCATGAGCACCGTGGCGGATCGGCTCGGCATCCAGGTGCGCTCGGCCTGGCGGTACTTCGACGCCGCCGCGCTCGCCGACCGTCTTGCGTAGACTGATCGCGACGTCCAGGACAGCGGCGACCCGGAACACGTCGGGCAGGCCCCTCTGCCGCCGCTGGACAATCCGGAGCTGGCGCTGATCCTCGCCGGCGTGCCGGACGCCCTGGCCCGAAGCGGCGGCGACCTGTACGCCGTCATCCTCAACGTCGCGGTGAACGCCTGGATGGCCGGCCACATTCACGGCGAAGACGGCTGCGCCGGCTGCGAAGGCAGCCGCGACGCAGGAGGCCACGACTGGCAGGCGCGCATGCGCATGATCGCCGAACTGCAGCCGAACATCACCAAGTGGTTCGACCGGGACGTCTGGACCGCCGCACTCAACGACAGCGGCTTCACCGTCACCCACCGCTGACGAACCCCGCTCGCCTTCGGGGTGCTGGAACCCCGCGTTCAGTGCTCGCCGGGGCGGCCAGCGCGCATCTTCTATCTCAGTCTGTGGCGCCTGGCGACGGCCGTGACCAGCACCGGATCCGAGAAAGCCGTCCTGGTCGAGGCGGGGAGAGAACGGACTCAAGGGTCGGACGTGCGTGCAGGTCCCCCAGGGCCGAACGCATGCCCTGCGCGGCGTGCATCCCCCAGACAGCCCGACAAATCTGGCAGGTTCAGCGCGTAGCCAAGCCGGGTAAAGGCGGCGCTTATGGACGTGAGGCCGAGGTGGTGGAAGCACACGGACAAGTGGGTGCAACGTGTGTCTCTTTGGTGCTGGAGCCTAGCTGCTGTTGCTCTGTTCATCGGCGTGTACGGCGAGCTTCAGTGCTGGTGGGGCAACTGGCCCCTCGGTACCAACCTGCTCTCCAGTCTCGTCGCTTTCCTTGTCGGAGTACCGGTCGCACTGATCTTCCTGTCTCGCCTCGCTTCCCGGCAGGCGCAGACGATGGCCCGCACAGTGGCCCTGAAACAGGTGCCGGCAGCGGTCAACCTGTTTACCGAAGCGTTGCTGCGCAGATTCGTTGCGGAGACCCCCGACGCGGCGCGCAGCAGTCTGCACGCATTGCAAACCGCGTGTAAGGCCTTGCGCCACGCGGCGTCTCAGCCGAACGTCCACAGGGTGCCACCGTCGAGTCACCTGGCGGCCGAAGTCAAAGCGATCAACCGAGCTCTGGAGCAGACCCTTGACGTTGAGGTACGAGGATCGCAGCAGAAGCAGTGGTTCGCCGAACTCAGGGCGTACTGGCGACAAGTGGAAGTCGTGCTCGGGCCATACCTCTACGACTCCGGCCTGAGGCCGGAACAGCCGGTGCGGATTCAAGAAGCCCTGACGAATCTGACGGCCGAGAGCCCGACGCCGTTCATGCGCATGACGGCAGGCTCCACGGCACCGGACCGCCTGCGAGCACGGGCTTCGGCGATCCTCACGGGCGCTGAGGCTCTGCTCTACCTGCTCGATCAGGTGGACGACTTGAATGCATTGGGCAGCGATCAGCTTGAGCGACCGCACCGGGGCGTAGAGCGTTCTGACATCCGGCAGAGCCCGGAACACCCTGGCGCCCTGGGCGAGGGTGGCCCTGCCGCGTTCGGCCGCGGCGGGCCCAGGCGGTGGGTGATGATGGGCCGGTGAGTACCGCCGCTGCCGACGTTTCTGTGTCCCATGTGCCCGCGTGGCCTTTGTTCTCTGATCAGGTGCGGGGGCGGGATGCGGCGGTGCGTCATCTGCGCCGTCCCGGTACCCGGGCGCAGTACATCTCGGCGACGGGCACGGGCAAGACCCTGGTCGCGATCCGGATCGCTCTCGCGCTCCAGGCACGGTTGACGCTGGTCGTGGTGCCGACCCTCGACCTGGCCGCGCAGACCGCTCTGGCATGGCGGCGCGACGGCTACATGCGCCACATGATCATCGTGTCCTCGATGGACACCGCCGGCCACGAGGCGCTCGCGGCCGCACAGGTCGGCTCGACCAGCAGCCCCGAAGCCCTGGCCGCTCTACTGTCGGTGGTAGGGGAGGGGCCGGGTGAGATCCCGTTTCTGACGGTGATCTGCACGTACGACTCCCTCGTCAAGATTCGCGATGCCCAGCACGCCGGCCGGGCGGTGCCGGGGTTCGACCTGGCGGTGATGGACGAGGCGCACCGGATCGCGGGGCGGGCGGAGAAGAAGTGGACGCTCATCAACGCCCAGGCGGCCATCCGCTGCGATCGCCGCCTGTTCATGACCGCGACCCCGCGCAGCTTCGGTGCACCCGAGCTGTCGGAGTCCGCAAGCCTGATCCGCCCGCGCCGCCGCCGCGGCGCCCCCGACACGGACGCGGACGCGTTCGCCAACTCGATGTCGAACCACGCCGTCTACGGCCCCGTCGTCCACGACTACCCGCTCGCGACCGCCATCGCCGACGGGCGGGCAGCCGACTACCGCATCGTGGTACCCACCATCAGCGACGACGACCTGCGCACCCAGCTCAACCTGACCGCCCCCGCCAACACCGGCAGCACCGGCGGCGACGTCGGCCACTCGGCGCCCGATGGCGCACTGCGCACCACGGCCCTGCATCTGGCGGTCCTCAAAGCCATGGCCCAGCACGGCCTGCGGCGGGTGCTGGTGTACTTCCACCTCGTCGAGGACGCCAAGAGGTTCACCCGCGAACTCGGCCACACCCTGCGCCTGCTGCGCCGCACCGCCCCCGACCTGGTTCCCGACCTGGAACCCGAGCTGTTCTTCGTCCACGGCGAGCACACCCCCGACCAGCGCGCCGGAATCTTCGCCGACTTCGCCGCCGCCCAGTGCGCGATCATGACCAACGCCAAGCTCATCTCGGAAGGCGTCGACATCCCCAGCGTGGACGCGATCGTCTTCGCCGACCCCACCCGCAGCATCGTCCGCTGCGTCCAGGCCCTCGGCCGCGCCCTCAGGATCGACGTCTCCGGCAAGACCGCCAGTCTGGTCGTGCCCGCGTACGTCCCCTCGGGAGCAGACCCTTCAGACATTCTCGGCACCGCGTACGAGCCGGTCTGGGCGATCACCACGGCGCTGGCCAGCCATGACCACCGGATCGTGGAGCGTCTGCCGAACAAGGCGAACCGGCTGCCGCGCGAGACGAGCGCGCTGGTGATGAAGCGCTGGCACTTCGACTTCACCGTCCACCCCGAACGCGTCGCCCGCGCGATGGATTTGATCGCCTTCAACCCCCGCGGCCCCCTGACCCGCACCCGCCGCGAAGGTCTCACCTCTGCCCAGGCGTTCCACGACACCTACGGCCACCTCGACGTGCCCGCCGACTACACCGACCCCGTCGGCTTCGAACTCGGCCGCTTCATCACCACCATGCGCGACGCCGCGACCACCGGCCGCCTCGAACCGGACTTCACCGCCGAACTCGACGCCCTGGACATGATCTGGGACAAGCACGACGCCGCCTGGCGCGCCCGGCTGACCACGGCCGCCGACTACCACCAGGCGCACGGCCACCTCGCCGCTCCCGCCACCACCCCCCTCGGCGCATGGCTCGCCGAACAACGCTCCCTCGCCACCCGCGGCCAACTCGATCCCGCCCGCGCCGCCGACCTCACGGCGATCGACCCCGACTGGCAGCTGCCGTACGGCCCGGACTGGCACCGCAAGTACCACCTCCTGCGCGCCCACCTGGCCGCCGGACACGATCTCACCAAGCTCCACCACGACACGGTGCTCGGCGCGGTGAAGATCGGCAGCTGGCTACGGCGCCAGCTCACCCGCTACAGCACCCTGCACCCCACCCAGCAACAGCTCCTCGCCCGCCTCCACCTCACCCCCGACAGCAACCCGCTGACCACACCCACCCGCACCCGCCGCAGGTTCCAGGAGATGGTCCAGCTCCTTGAGCTGTTCCTCCACCGTGAGCAGCGCGCACCAGCCGGACGCGAGGAGATCATTGTCGACGGCGAGAAGGTCCGCCTCGGCGCATGGCTCGCGAAAACCCGCACGAAGCAACGTGCCGGGCAGCTTCCCACCGAGCACGCACAGCTCATCGCCTCACTCTTCGACGGCGACTGGCTGCACGAAGGCGTGACACCGGCAGTGAGCGCGTGACAGTCCGCAGGACCGCAGCCCTGCCCGATAGTCAGCTCACCGGTCGGTTCAGGGCCACGCCCTGCTGATCCGCCCAGTTGGTGATGGCCGCCCGCAAGCTCTGGCCCCAGGCTGCGAGGCGGATTTCCCCTTGCCCTGTGACGGGTGCGGCTTCAGCAATCCCGAAGGCATGGAAGAGCTGGTCGGTGAGGAGCGACCCGGTCTGCACGAGACCGGTGCCGGTGTCCGCGAGGTCGTCCAGCAGGGCGCTGGCCTCCGCCTGGGCACTTCCACACGGGAATTCGCTCGGAGGAAAGGGCCTCTCTTGCTGCAGTAGCAGCGGACAGGCGGGGTCGGGGCGCGTCTGTCCGGGGCGGGAGTAGGGCTCCGGCGGCGCGTAGGGGTGGGAGTACATGCAGTCAACCAGGTCGACCTCGATGCTCACTGTGCCGGTGGCCCCGCACCGGTCCCGTGCGTGCGCCCCGAGAAGCGCCAGGGCGGACAGCAGCCGGTGCACGAGCACGTCCGCCCGCAGGACACGCAGGCGCTCATCCGGCTCGTCGTCATCGAACACGGACGGCAGGGGCTGTGCCCAGATGCCGGATCCGTCGGTGTACAGGTGCGCCAGGTCGCTGCGTGAGCGGGCTTGCGGATAGTGCAGCATCAACCCCCCGGCTTGGACGTTTACCGCCTTGAACGGTCGGGTGTCCTGTCCGAGAAGCGGCTGCGCCTGACGCAGCGCCGGTTGGTAAGCGGCGAATGTCTGCTGGGTGATGCGCATGTCGCCGGGGACGTGCGGTACGAGCGTGGTTAGGAGGTGGGGCAGGTTGCGGTCGGTCTCCTGCGCGACCAGTTCCTGCTGGATCTCCTTCATCCGGCTTCGCCGGTCGGCCAGGGCGGTGAAACGCTGCTGATAGGCGGTGGCGACGTATGTCTCTGTCAGCCAGTCGGTTTGGCTGCCGCTGCGCCGGGGGTAGCGCAGTGCGCCGGTGGTGCCTTTCGCCAAGGTGATGGCGTGCGGTGCCTGTGGGCTGCGCGGCACTGCGATGATCAGAAACCCGTGGCCGGGCCTGTCCGGGTTCTCCTTCATCATGTGGTGCCAGCGGACCATGGGGGCAGTCGAGGAGGCGATGCGCTGATGCAGGTCACGCAAGTGAGCGTCGTCGAGCGGGACGTCGAACACCTTGGACGGGACGCCGCGGTTCTCGGCCATGCCGATGATGAGCACGCCGCCCAGGTGATTGGCAAAGGCAGCGACGTCCTTGGCCAGCTCCTCGCGGCTCTTGTCCTCGCCCGTGTAGTGCGCCTGCTTGTAGTCCAGGTCTTCGGCTTCGGCCGCGTCGATATTGCCGACGAGTCTGGCGATGTCGCCGTAGGTAATGGCGTCCAGCGTGCCGCCGAGTAGTTCTTCCAGGCGGCGTGAGCGGAAGGTCATGCACCAACACGGTAGTGCTTGCCTCGTACTCTGCCCAGGGCCGTGGGGCGCGGCGCCTGCTCAGGCACGGTGAAAGCGTGATACCGCGGCGTGTCTTGCGATCGGTCGGGCGGCAGGGCGAGATGCCGTCTGACGATGGATCCATGGAGTGCCCAGCGCATCAGCGCGAGCTGTCCGTGCCCTTGGCCTTAGCGCCGCAAAGGGCTTGCCTGTGCGGACGCAGGTGTGCCGGCGGACCGGCGGACTGGGGGGATGCTTTCAGTCGTCGTGTCGATGGCGTGGCTGTGCACTTCGTGCGGCCCGTTGACACCGAGCGGCCCTGCTGGGTGGCGTACGAGGGTGGCCGTTACCTCGGCGCACTGCACGCCCGCACTGACGGCGACGGCCTGTGGCACGTCCAGACCCTGGGCGAACAGCATGCGCACCTCGACGACGCGGTCCGGGTCCTGCGCAGACCGCCGTCGTGGCCGTCCGCCCGGGCACGCGCGGCCCGCTGGGCCGAGAACGTGCTGAACGATCCCGACGTGTTGCTGGTCGACGTCCAGACCACAGGCCTGGGTGAAGCCTGGGCCGTCCAGGTCGCCGCTGTCGACGGCACCGGCCGCACCCTGCTCAATGAACTGCTCAACCCCCTTGCCCCGATCGCTCGCTCGGCGAGTGAGCTGCATGGCATCACCGCCGCGCACCTCACCCGCTCACCCCGCTTCGCCGACCTGCTCCCACAGCTGTCGGGTGTCGTGGCCGGGCGCCGCTGTGTCGCCTACAACGCGCGCTTCGACCGCGGCGTTATCGCTCGGGAATTGCTGCGCCATCACGACGATGCCTCGCGGGTGCGGGCGTGGCTGGGACGAAGCCGCTGGGAGGATGCGATGGGGCCCGCCGCGGTGGCGATAGGGCTGTGGTCGGCTGACCGCCTGCGGTACCGCAACCAGCGCTTGGGCGGTCCCTACGACGCGGCGGGGAAATGCCGCGCCCTGCTGCGGTGCCTGCACCACCTCGCCGGGCTGGCAGAGCCAGCGGCTCGAGTCTGCCGACCGGAAAAGGAGCCCGGCTTTGTCATCAGGCTTGCACGACCGTGGTGGGGCTAGTGGCCGGCGGGTTGGTGGCCGGGTGGCCATGGCGGAGATCGGTGAGGAGCTGGTCGATGAAGGCTTCTTCGTAGGCGGGCCGGCCGTGGGCGCGTATGGCGGCGACGAGCGTGGGATCCCAGGGCGTGTCACCGAGACGGTCGATGTCGAGTGCGCCTGGCTCGAACGGCGTTGGGTGCAGGGCCGTGACGTAGTCGGCGGCCGTCATACCCCACACCTGCGCCTCGGGAACCGTGCGCAGGACGGCCCGTACGAGGGCAAGGCCGGCGCAGTCGAAGTCGGCGCGCACCGCGATGCGCCACCCGCTGGCCGCAAGGCGTGCGATGGCGTCGATTTCGACCGCAGAGGGAGTTCCGATGGTGCACAGGAGCCGCACGCTGCCTGGGGGGCAGTCCAGGGCCGCGGCCGCGACGGAGGGATTCTCGGAGATGAACACGTAGGGGTTGTCGCTGTTGCGCGGGCCGGGCCACAGGGCATGGCGCAAGACCCACGGGGTGAGAACGATCGGCTGCCTTGGGGGAATGTGCCAGCCTTCGGGATGGACGCCCAGGGTGAGCAGTCCGCCGGTGAAGGCGTCGAGGTCGATGCCGAGCCGGGCCCAGGCCTCGCGGGCAGGAGCTCCGGCGTCCGTGCGGCCTGCGGCAGTGGCCTCGGCGATGACCAGGCACGCGAGGTCTGATCCCGGATCCAGGGTGTGGGGGTTGCCGGTGGCCGCGTGGGCCAGGACCCGGCGGTCGGCCCGGTCTGAGGCGGGCAGGCGCTGCAGGACGGCGAAGCAGGCGTTCAACAGCCTCTCGGGGTGGGGATGCTGCATGATGCGGGCGAGTGTGCCGCGCCGGCGCAGGCTGTCCCACCCGGCTTCGTCCGGCCGCACTGGTGCGGTGGGGGGCAGGGCGCGGGACAGCCGTGCACGAAGGTGCTGCAGTGAGGCGAGGCGGGCGGCGAGCTGGGCCTTGTCGGCCGCGTTCTGCGCCAGTGGCCGCCCGGCAGCGTGCGCGGCGACAGCGCCTGGTGTCAGGCCCGGACCGCGCCGGCGCAGAGCGAGGGTGAGCTGGTGCAGGTCGATGCGCCTGCTGACGCCGGCAGGCCAGGCCCGCGGCGCCAGCAGGCCGACCACGGCGGCTCGCTGCGCGGGGGAGTGCGGGGTGGTGATCGTGATGGTGCCGCTGTCCATGACGGCGTTGCCGCGCTGGTCGGCCCGCGCGGCGATTGGCTCCCACAGCCATCGCACGTCGGCTTCCAGCAGGGGCGTGAGGTCGGCGGTCCGGCATGCCCCGTTGTGACAGAGCTGGTCGGGACATGCGGCCGGGTTGCCGCTCATGACCGGCCTGCCAATGACTGGGCCGCGGCTCCGGGCACGATCGGTGGGGCGTGGTCGGTGGCGTGCTGGAGGTGGGGGCTGTAGACGCGGATGGGAAAGGCGATGACGGTGTTCTCCGGCGCCGGTTCGAGTTCGAAGATGTCGATGCCGTCCCAGGCGCCGGGGGAGCCGTCCCAGTTGTGGCTGGTGCTCATCAGGTCCAGGTCGAGGCTGGCGATGTAGGCGGCGATGCCGTCTCTGCCATGGTCGTCCACGTCACCCGGTACTTCGTCCAGGGCGCACAGGCGCGCCGCGTGCGGGGGCACGTCGCGGTATTCGGCGGCCAGAGCGGCGAGCATCGGTGCGAGGACGATCAGCCGGCTCTCGCCCTTGGAGACGGTCACGTCGCGAGCACCCCAGCGTTCTCGTTTCGTCGTGTGCGGACGGGTGATCATGTACTTGACCGTGACCCAGGTGGTGATGTCGATGGCTTCGGCCAGCCGGTCGGCCCGCCTGGAGCCGGGGCTGCCGGGATCGCCGATGGTGTCCTGCTCTCCGAGCCGCATCACGGCCAGGAGTTCCTGGCCGATGCGGAGGTGCTGCTCGGGTGTGCGGTCGGCGTTGCCGACCTTGCACGTCAGGTGGTGGATGGTGGCGATCGAGGGGGTCAGGTCACGGCGCAGGGCAAGCTCGATCTGCACGCCGACACCGGACGAGGCTGTCGTCAGCTTCATCTGGTCGTTGACGTTGTCGACCCAGTCCTGAAGATCGACCCAGGCGGTGCTGATCGCGGTGGGGATCTGTCCGAGGACGAAGTTCTCCAGGGCGTCCTCGTCCGCCTCGTTGTAGACCTTCAGCGCCTCTGTCTGGCGTGCCGCTGCGATCTGGGCGGCTACAGGCGGGGACATGCGCCTGCCGCCCAGGGACAGCAGGTGGGTGGGCATCGTGCCGGGCGCCGGGCCGTGCCCCAGACTCCAGTCCTCACCCGGTGCCGCGGCCAGGTGATGGCGCAGGGCATCGGCGCTCGCATCAATACCGGCACGCGGCCGGGGAACGGCAGCCAGCCGGGCACGCAGCTGCCCGAGCCAGGCCACGACGTCACCGTCATCAGCCGCACCGTGCTGCTGCGGCCAGTCGAGGGCCTCGTTCAGGCCCTCAAGCGCGAAGCACTGGTTCACGGCCTCAAGGGATGTCTCAGCCCGGGGCCTGCTCTCGTGCAGACGCCGCACAGCGCCGGCCTTCGTCTGTTGCGCCACGGCCGCGGACGTATGCGCCTCGCCCAGTCGTTTACTGGCCTCCACCAGGCGCTGTTTCACTTCCGCGTGAGCGGCACGGGCCGCAACCGCCTCTTGCACGAGGGCCAGTTCGTCCATGCCGCTTCGCTGCTGGCACGCCTCCCAAGCGGCCAGCGCGTCGCTGAGCTGCCGGTAACTGGCCAGGGCGGCACCGGCGCTGCGTTCCGCGTGCTGCTGCGCTTGGGCGGCCTGCTGCGCCGCCCGTTCGACATCGTGGAGCAGGCTGGTCGTCCGGCGCATCTCGTCGGCGGCCCCGCCCAGACGGTCGGCTCGCCGGGCGGCTTCCTCGGCTTCGGCCCGGACCAGAACCAGGGTGTCGGGCAGACCGTACGCGGCGGCCTGCTCACGCCACTGCGCCCGCACGCTGCGGAACTGTCCTTCCTTCTCCTGCGCCATCCTGTCCTGTGCGGACGCGTGGGCTCGGGCATCCTGCTCGGACGCCGCACTCTCGGCGCGTGCGGCCTCCGCGTCCGACGCCGCTCTCGCCAGTTCATGAGGGAACTGATCGGCAAGCGCCTCCAGGAGCGCCGCATGCTGCACGAACCGGCCGGAGGCCCGCGCATACCCGGCCGCTCTCTGCTCGAAGCGGTCACATTCCCGCTGGGCGGCCACGGCCGCGCGCCGGGCTGCCGCGCGCCGGGCGTCCACCCCGACGTGCGAGGACGCGGGGGCCTTGCCGGGTGCGGCCTCCGGCGGCCGGCCGACGAGAGGACCGGCGCGGTAGGTGCCGTCGGCGCCGATCATCAGATCCGCCCGACTGCCGGTGTCCGTCTCGGCGGCGGTGGACGCGTACCCGATCCGTCCCAAGACCGCCTGGGCCACGCCGCCGAGGGGATGGCCGGGGACCACCGTGAGGACGGCGGCGAGGCTGTCCTGCTCGGGCAGTTGTGGCCCGTGCGGCTGTACCAGCCAGCCGCTGTGGCCGGCCACACCCAACGGTGTCAGCTCGGCCGACAGCAGTCCGGTGGCGGCCATGGCCGCTTCCACCGCGTTCCTGGACGGCCCGGCCGCAAGGGCGTCGGGGCGCCAGTCGACGGCCACGGCGAATGCCTTGCTCTCATCCACTGTCTCCGCCCATACCGGTCCGGGCAGCGCCGGCAACTTCCCGCCAGCCCACGCCCTTGCGCACTCGGCCGCCTCCGCGGCGGCCGTACGGGCTGTGGCAGCCGCCTGCCGGTAGTGCTCGGCGCGTTCGCGGGCGCGGCCGGCCGAGGTAGCCGCACCGGCTGTCACGCGTTTGCTGAGGGCAGCGGCGTCACGGACCGGACCGGTGAACTCCTCGCCCTCCAGCCATGTGCGGGCCCTGGCTACCACGGCGGGCAGGTCGAAGCCGGGCGCGCGCATTCCAGCCTGGGCCTTCAACGCCCACTGCTGTACCGCATCGGACAGAGCGATCACCTGCGCGCGCACGTGGTCGGACGCGGCCTGGTGCCGCACCCGGGCCGTCTCCGCCTGTCCGGCGGCGGCGTCCGCCTGTGCCCGTGCCTCTCTGCCCCCTTGCTGCGCCGCCTCTACACCTTGGTGGGCGACGACGAGCAGCTGCGCCTCCTCGCTGCGCTGATGCTGCCGGTGCCGCGCCTCCTCCAAGCACGCGACCGTCTCCTCCACCGCGGCGGGATCGATATGGGCGGTGACCTGGGCGAGCGGACCGAAGCGCCGCTTACCGATCGTCAAAGGCGTTTCCTCGACGCGCTCCAGCCTGACCGGAGTGATGATCGGGATCGGCATACCGGCCTCTGCGCAGGTGCGGGCCACGGAGTCCACCACACCGCGCACACCCGCCACGGCCGCTTCCAGCCGTTCGACGCCGGCTGCCGCTGCCTTGCGGTGGACCTCCACCAGCTCTTCGGCCTGACGGTGGGCCGTAGTACACAGATCGGCCTTCTCACGGGCACGGGCCACATCGCTGGAAGCCGCATCCCGCTCCAGCGCGTCCGCACGCGAGCGCTTCTGCTGTACCACGACCTCAAGATCGGCCACCACAGCCGCCAGCTCCGTGTACGACTGCGCCCATGTCCGGGCGTGCGCCTCAGCCTCCTGCGCCTCACCTTGCGCGCCGCGCTGGGCCGTGGTGCGCTCCAGGGCGTCGTCGACGATTCCCAGCATGCTGTGCGCGCAGGCGTGCAGCCAGGCCGCCGAGAGGTCTTCGAGCAGCGCGGCGGTCTTCTCCGCCTGCACGTACCGCGAGCGGGTGGCCTCCGCGGCAGCCAGGGCCTCCTGCGTCACGCGCAAGACCTCAGGACTGACCCTCGGCAGTACACCCCGCAGCTCATGCTCGGCCTGTGCGGAGCTCAGCTCGCCCAGCAGACCGGGGTTGCGGACCTTCTTGATGCGCCGGACGAGCTGGCGGAGCTTGTTGGGGGCGCAGCCGAAGACGTGCTCGGCCAGATCCGTGACGTAGTCGTCCAGGCGGTCGAAGACCACGCCGCCGCGATCCGTGACGTACTGGGTGAACTCCTCGAGGCTGAGCACGCTCAGGTCGTCCCGGTCCGAGCCGGGCACGATGGGCATCCGGAATCCCGCGCGCTCCACCGGCGGCGTGGTGCCCTGGGTGTATGCCAGGCGCAGCCCGTAGTGCACGGCCTGCTTGTCGGCTTCGGGCCCGGCCTTGGGGGGAGCGAAGCTGAGCCACAGGTACCCCACCCTGCGGCGGCCGGTGCTGCCGCCCTTCATCAACGACTCCAGGGTGGTGCTGCGGTTCTTCCCGGAACTCAGGCTCTGCGCGGTGGGATCCAGCAGGTGGGGGCACAGCATTTCCAGCAGGGTCGTCTTGCCGGAGCCGTTGGTGGCGGTGACCAGCCACCGGCCCGAGGGACAGTCGAAGACCTCCCGGGGAAAGTGCCAGACGTTCTCCACCCCCGCACCGATCAGGTGCCAGCGTGTGGCCCACCGGTCAGGAACACTCACCAGTTTCATCGTGCCTCCGTTTCAGCGCCGGGTGCGGGGACGACGAGCTGCCGCTCCTCGGGGACAACCGTCCAGCGGGCTGTCGCGGGCGACAGCCACCACCAGTCCTCGAAGCCTTCACTGACGCGCAGCAGGTCGGCTCGTTGCAGCAGAGCCCGGACCTCTTCGGCCAGATACGCGGGCCGCCGCCGGTACTCTGCCCCCCACCGCGTGTGCCGCACGCCCATTTCACCCAGGCGGCGGACCACCTCGGACACCGATGCGCCGCACCAGCCCGGGCCAGGGGCCATGGCCCCGCCCCGCTCGCCCTCATCCGTCAGATAGTCGATGAGGAGCAAAGCGGCATGCCGGACGGTGCCTGCGCCGTTGCGCTGCCGGTGGGGAAAACGGAACGGGCCCAGCACGCGGTCATCGGCGATCTCCTCCGGCACCAGCAGGCTTGCGCCCTCCAAACGATGTTCCAGATGCAGCCCGAACACCTCGGCCACGCGCGCCCCCTCACGGGCGAGGTGCGTGCTGAACCACTGCCGCTCTTCGGCGTCCAGGTCGCAGACGTGAACGACCGCCTGGCCGGCGAGCATGCCGCACACCCGCACCGCCACATCGTCAGGCCGCCGAAGCGACCGCAGCCATCCCTGCGGATCCCGGCCCGGGTCACAGGTCCACTGCCCCTCCTCGTCCAGCGGGACACTGCGAGGCAGCAGGTGCAGCAGGCGGGCATGGTGGATCCGCAGCAGCACCGGCGGGTCCAGCTCACCATCCATCAGATCCTCGACCCGCCCCTCGAGTTCCGTCAGCACCCCCCGCTCGCACAGCATCCGCAGCCCGGCCACCAGCGCCCGCAGCTCCGTCCTCGTCTGTGTCACCGCGATCTCCGCCTCGGCAGCCGCAGTACGGGCCGCGCTCACCACCTGCCCGAGCGAAGCCTTGGGAGGAAGGCTTTCCAGCACCGCAGCCGTCAGCCAGAACCACGTCCCCTCTGGTGCGGAACCTTCGGGCATCGGGCCCAACGGTTCCACCGGCGTGTGCACGCGCACCAGATCCGGCTCCACCGTCAACGCGCAGCCCACCGAGGCCAGTGCCGAGCGCACCGCCGGAAGGTAGCGGTGGACCGCCTCGATCACCTCGTCGTCCCGGCCGCCGACCAGCCACGTGCCCGCCCTCAGCCTGCGGGCCAGCGACGCGACGGCCTCCTGCTCCTCCTCCAGCGACTGCCAGCCGGCCGCCCCCGCGAGTACCCCGGTCACCGGGCGGCCTCGACCAGCACGGCTACGTCCGCCTGAACGGCCTGCCGCCCGCCCGGGACCCGCCCGCCCCTGAGCGCCGGTCCCGGCGGATGAAAACCAATCCGTCTGCCGGGCACCAGCACCGACCACCGCACACCCTCGACCCGCCCGACCGTCCCTTCAGCGACGGTAAGCGCGCATCCGACCCCTTCAGCCTGACCCACCCGCCCCAACGGCCCCTCCGGCGCCCGCACAGCGGCCATGACCGCCTTCAGCGCCACCCGGCAGGCCCGCTCCGACAACGGACCACCGCCAGCCAGGATCTCCGCCACCGCGGCCCGGTGCTCGGCCTCGCGCTCCGCCCGCCGCTGCACCGCCGCAGACTCGTCGCGCATCCTGCGCCCCGTCACTCTTCCTCTGGGACCGCTCTGCCCGGTGGCACGCAGCATCGCCAGGGCCGCCACCCTCGGCCCCTCATGCCACGAGACAACCTCGCCCGCATCGGCCTCCGCGACGGTGTGCAGCTTCGTCCACGGCCGATCCGCCAGCGCCTGGCGCAACACCGCCTGCCCGTACCAGGGATCCTGACACGCCACCGCCAGCGACAGTGCCCTCCTGCGCAGTGTTCCCGGCCCCGCCACGCTCTGATGCCGCAGCAGGTTGGCGTGCAGCATCGGAATGGCCCGCACCAACTGCAGACTGAACCGCGCCGCCTTGCCGGTACCAGGCGAAAACCACCCCAGCAACTGCTCCCAGTCCGCCGCTCGCAGCCCACGCGTCGGCGCCAGCACTCCTCGCTCCACTAGAGCCCCGGCGGGAGACTGCCTGAGCCGCGCGGCCGCGAACTCGGCAAACCGCGGCCGCAGCCTTTTCAGCTCCTCATGGATGAGGACCACCGCCGCATCCAAATGCACCGCCACGTGCGTGGCGTATGCCACGATCAGCTGCTTCAGCTCTACCGTCGCCTGCGTGTTGAGGTCGAACCGGTCCGCCAGCTGCGCGAGCATGTCCGCCTGACCCACGAGCGCTGCGTCCAGGTGATCGTGCTCGACGAACACCTGACCCGCCAGCTCCGACAGCTCGGTATCGGTCGACTGATCACCATGCATGGCGGCCAGAGCCCGGTGAATCCTGGACAGCCCGTCGAGCGGGATCTCGCGCTGCACCAGCCCTTCGGCGGCCATCTCTCGCCACAAACGCTGTACCTGACGTCCTCGCGGTGTCGCGCTGTAGCGCCAGCGCGCCCCGTTCAGCTCGTGCCACCGCTCGATGTCCGAATCGGGCCGCCCCGACGCGGCGAGGAACGTCTCACTGAGCGAGCGAAGCCGCACCGTCACCACGGCGACAGGCAGCTCCGTCCCTTGCACAGCAAGCGCTGCTCGAACCTCGCCAGGTGTCAGATGGTCGACCGACTGCTCTAGAGCATCCATGATCGCCAGGTACTGTCCGCGCAGTGGACTGAGCAGGTACCCCACCACCCGCGCCGGATCTCCAGCGGCCAAGCCTGCTTCAGCCCAGCCGTCGATGATCCAGTCCGCCTCGCCCCCGCAGACCCCTGGAATTGCGGTACCCACGACCACCTCCTGACAGATGACTGAAATGTCAGAAATGACAGTAAATGCAGGCACTGACAATCAGACCTGCGGAGCCGAGCGCGCACGACGCGGCGTGGACGAGTCACCCAGTGCCGCCCGGGTGCCACCGGCTACAGGGGCATGGCCCTAATTACCCTCACTGCGCGCCCCGTTCTACGGTGGCGCGACAACCCCGCAAGCGCCGGCGATACCCGCCGAGTACGATCCCGGCCTCGAAGGGCCTGCGCGCCGCTGTCTGTGCGGGCGGTGTGATCAGCCTTAGACGTTCACACGTCCTCGGGTGAGAGATCAGGTGAGAAGCTGGTTGCCGCGTCACCCGCCACGCCGGGTGGGAAGAGGGAAAGGGCTGCCGTGCCCAGAGGGAACATGTACGTCGGAGCGTGCCACGAGCCTGTTGCGAGTCCCCGGACCCCGGCGCCTGGCAGCTGACGTCCAACTCGGGTGACTGGCCACGGCGCGCCTGGGGCAGTCCTAGGATGAGCGGCACGGCATCGCATCGACTGCCGGGCTCATCCTCCAGGGAGGCTGCTGTGACATCACCTCAGGACCCCGAGGCAGGACACCGGCCCGACTACCCTCCCAGGACCCCGCCTCCGCCGAAGAGGCCGGTGGAACCGCCTCGCCCCGAAACCCAGACCGGCGATCCCGGCGCCCAGGTCATGGCAAGGCCGCGTCTGAGGGCACGGATCGCGAACCGCCGCGCGGCGAACTGGACCTACGAAACAGCCCCCTGGTCCGCCCCGAAAGCCGGCCGGGATACGGTCGACAAGCTGCGCTCCTGGGGATACCGGCTCGGTGCCGACCATACCGCAGAGGAACTGACCCGCCGTCTGGTGACTGCGGCAGTTGAGGACGGCGGCAGCCGCATCAGCGTCCATCTCGCCGACCAGGACGACCAGGCCCTCATCCTCGTCCTCAGCCACCAATCCGGCCAGGCGCCCATCGACGATGCCCTGCTTACGCAGATCGCGGCCCTCGGGGTGGTCTCGTGCGGGGCGGATACCAACCAGGACGGCCGCCGCCGCTGGGCACTGCTGAAGATGTAGCCCAAACTCAGCCGCCCCGCCAAGGCCACCGAAGCTAAATCCGGATTCACCTAAACTTTTCGCGAAGGAAGCACCGCCACAGCACGCAACTTCGGGCGCAGCGTACGGATGAGGCACTACCTGCTGAGTGTAGATTTTATCCGCACCTATTGCTGATTGCATCGGGCTGATATCAGGACGAAGCGGCCACCTAGCAGCGCTGACTGAGCCTCACAGCTCAAAAGCCCCAGCGGAGCAACCCCCTGACACCTAGCCAGCCGACCCGCGTCAGCGGGCCCTTGCACGGCCTGAAGGCGAAGCCGGAAGGGCCCGCAGGCAGGGGAGCGCAGCGGACCTGCCCACGATCCGCAACGCGGATCGTTTCACTGGCAGTTGAAGCGAAGCGGAGACTGCCCTGGGCCACGCAACGCGTGGCCACCGCTCCGCAAACGCGGAGCGGTTCAACTCGCCGCGAAGCGGCGAGTATTCGCTGTTAGATCGCGCAGCGATCTATTACCCGC
>NZ_JAGGPC010000026.1:0-108259 GCF_018614005.1 Streptomyces sp. ISL-99 | reverse complement strand
GCCTCGTGGCGCACATGGTGCGCTCGATGACCCAGCGGCGGCGGCCGAGGCGTTCGCTGGAGTCGATGCCTTTGCGGGCGATGCGGACGCCGATGTGTTTGCCCCATAGCCATCGACGCAGGTGAGGCACGTCGTACGCCTTGTCGGCGTGCAGGCGTTGGGGCTTGGAGTCGGCTGCGTGGGATTCGTGTCCCATGTGGAAGTGGGACAGCATCGGCTTCAGCGCCTGGCTGTCGTGGGTGTTGGCGGCGGAGAGCCCGACGCGTAGGGGCAGTTCGTACGCGTCGGACAGGACATGCATCTTGGAACCGGGCTTACCCCGCTCCACGGGGCTCGCACCTGCAAGTTCGCCCCCTTTTTCGCGCGCACGTGCGCGGAGTCGAGGACCGTGCGGGAGAGGCCTACCAAGTCCCGTTCGTCCAGGAGCTGGAGAACCTTCTGGTGCAGCCTGCCCCAGACTCCCGCCCGCGACCAGATGACAAACCGGCGGTGCACGGTTGACTTCGACGCCCCGAAGCACGGAGGCAAGGCCCGCCACGCACAACCGCTGACCAGGACGTAGATGATCGCGGCGAAGACCGCCTCGTCATCGATATTCGCAACCCCGCCACCCTGCGGACGCACTCGCGCAGCCGGCAACAACGGTTCCGCAAGCTCCCACAAACCGTCCGGAACAATCCATCCCCACCGCCCACTCCCCATACAAGCCCAACGACCAACTCGCCATGTAGGACACGCTCTTAGAAGACGCCCGCTCTGTTCTGGCGCTTTCGCTCGTTGAGGGCTGAGTGCTCGATGGGTGGACCTTGGTGATTCCGGCGTCAGCGTTGTGGTTCGCCGACGGCAGACATATTGATCCCGGAAGGGACTGGAATCGTGCGGCGAAGCAAGTGAACCTAGATCAGCTCGCGAAGAGTGTGCGCGTGGGCGGCGCAACATAGCACGGGATCGCCGGTTACCGAAACCGGCGATTCTCCGGACCATTGGAGAAGTTCGGTCGGTGTGCGCTTCGCATGCGATGACCGGACGGCCGCGTCTATCCCCACGCCTCACCCTCAAGGAGCTTTCCCATGGCCGCAGTTGTTAGTGAAGGCAAGTTTCATCTCGCCGATCGGCAATGCTTTGCAATCCTGGACTGGGCCGCCGAACAGCCACAGAACGGCCTCGTTCTGCGGGCCTTCCTGGCGTCCATCGCTCTCGCGGCACTGCGACCGAAGGAAGCCCTGGTGCTGCGCGTTCGAGACGTGGAACTCGCAGACGACGGCACCGGTCGGCTCCTGGTCCACCCTCAGGCAGAAGAGCGCCGCGAAAAGGATCCGGCCGCCCGCGCAGGCGCCGTACGGCGTGTTCCCGTCTGCCGTGAGTTGGAGTCGATCCTGAAGGAGGAGATCATCCGGCGCGATCTCCGCCCTGATGACGCGATATTCGTTCTCGACAACGGACGACCGCTGACGGCCCAGGTCTACCGGAAGGCTTGGCGAGAGGCGCGGGTGGCGGTTTTGCAAGCGCATGAAATCGATTCGCCGCTCGGTAGGCATGTCTCGGCCCTGCGCGACGCATGCATCGCGGCGTGGCTGAAGAACGGTGACCAGACGGCGGCGCACATCCTCGCGGTGGCCGAATGCGCCGGAATGAGCGCTCCTCGCCTTGCCGAACGCTTCGCGCACTGCCTTCGCAGGCCGACACGGGACGAAATCCCTTGGGATCGACTCGAAGCTGCCTTGGCCCTTCCTGACCTGCCGAGCGAGCCGACTCCGGCCGCGCGGCGGCGGTAGCGCTACTCCGAGTCGCGCCTCGTCTGCGATTCTTCCCTGTCTCACGACAGGCAACGGCTGGGCGGAGCAATCGTTTCTGTCCAGCCGGCTCTCCTCTCCCGTACCTCACAGAGACCTCCGATGCCTGCACGACCTCTGCTTGCCTCCACGGCTTCTTCCGTGGCCGTACACACGGCCTTCCTGACTGTGAAGGACGCCGCCGCTTACCTTGGCCTCTCACCCCACACCCTCTACGTCTGGCGCCATCGTCGGCAGGGACCGCCGAGCTTCCGCATGGGACCCCGTGGCCGCGTCATGTATCGGGTGGAAGCCCTCGACGCCTGGGTTCGCGAACAGGAGCAGGCCGACTCCCGCTCCAACCCGGCCCTCAACCCGCTCAGTGTCCGGCCCCAGGAGCGTTCCGCCCGATTTGCCACTGCCTGACGGCCTCCCAAGCGCCGTAGAACGCTGCCGTCGCCCCTCTGCAAAGGAGTTTCATCTGGCCGGCTACATAGAAGACCGATGGCTGAAGAAGCGCCCGAACCCGAAAACCGGCAAGCGCGACCGCACCGCCATGTACGGCAAGTGCACCCGCTACCGCGTCAAGGGCATCCCCGGCGTCAAGGACCGTTCCTTCGACGCGCTTCAGGACGCCAAGACCTGGCTCGCACAGGCCCAGACCGATGCACGCCGGGGCGAGTTCGTCGATCCGCGCGACGGGGCCATCTCCCTCAAGGACTACATCGCGACCCACTGGTGGCCCACCCAGAGCGGTGACCCGTCCACGATCGAGCGGATCGAGCAGAGGGTACGGCGGCACATCGTTCCCCACCTCGGTGCTCAGCCGCTCAACGCCATCGGTGCGGAAGTCCTGCGTCACTGGAAGAAGCGGCTGGAGAAGGACCTCGGTCCGACCTCGATCCGTCTTGTCTGGGCGACACTCTCCAGCGTCCTCCAGGCAGCCGTCGAGGATCGTCGCCTCGGACGCAACCCATGTAGGTCCAGCACGGTCGGCCCTCCGGCTGCCGCACCTGGCAGGGTCGAGGCGTGGCCGCCGGAACGGGTGCTGGCGGTACGGGAGGCATTGCCGGCCCGCTACCAGCTCCTCGTCGTGATCGGCGCGGGCCTCGGGCTCCGACAGGGTGAGGCACTCGGGCTCGCCTTGGAAGACATCGACTTCGCCAAGGAAGTCGTCTACGTCCGGCGGCAGGTCAAGATGGTGCGGGCCAAGTTGTGTTTCGCGCTTCCCAAGGGCCGCAAGGTCCGGGACGTGCCGCTGCCGTCAAGCGTGGCCCGGGCCATCCGGCAGCATGTGGAGCAGTTCGCGCCGGTGCCGGTCACGCTGCCCTGGGACGACCCGACTCCTGCCGAGACATCGGTGGAAGCCAAACACCGGCGGCCGAGGACCTACAGCCTCCTGGCGACGGGGCGCGAGCGGAAGGCCATCAACCGGAACTACTTCAACTCCTACGTGTGGAAGCCGGCTCTGGCCACGGCGGGCGTGATTGCTCCGCTGGAGGAGGGCAGCGCCGACGGTGCTCGTGTGTGGGAGCCGTCCCGGGAGCACGGGTTCCACGCGCTGCGCCACTTCTACGCATCCGAGGAACTGGAGGCTGGCGAATCGGTTGTCTCCCTGGCGCGCTGGCTGGGACACTCCGATCCCGGGTTCACGCTGCGGAAGTACTCCCACTTCCTGCCCCGCGCCGGCGCACGGGGCAGTGCCGCCATCGACGCGATCTTCGCGTAGCCGCGGCTGGTCCGCAGAGCCCGTGGAGCGTGGCCCGTAGTCCGCCGAGGGCCCAAAGTCCCAGAGAAGTCCCAGAGACGCCGCCGCACCTCTTCCTGACCCGCTAAATAGCAGGTCAGGCGGGGTGCGGCGGCATTCGCATCTCAGATGTCGCGGAAGATCTCGATCTGCGCGCCCACCGAGTTGAGGCGCTCCGCCAGGTCCTCGTAACCCCGGTTGATGACATAGACGTTGCGGAGTACGGACGTGCCTTCGGCCGCCATCATCGCCAGCAGGACGACCACGGCCGGCCGCAGCGCCGGCGGGCACATCATCTCGGCGGCGCGCCACCGGGTCGGGCCCTCCACCAGCACGCGGTGCGGGTCCAGGAGCTGGAGGCGGCCACCGAGCCGGTTGAGGTCCGTCAGGTAGATCGCGCGGTTGTCGTACACCCAGTCGTGGATCAGGGTCTGGCCCTGGGCGACCGCCGCGATCGCCGCGAAGAACGGCACGTTGTCGATGTTGAGGCCGGGGAAGGGCATCGGGTGGATCTTGTCGATCGGCGCCTCAAGCTTCGAGGGCCGTACGGTCAGGTCCACCAGCCGCGTACGCCCGTTGTCGGCCTCGTACTCGCCGGTGCGGTCGTGGTCGAGACCCATCTCCTCCAGCACCGCGAGCTCGATCTCCAGGAACTCGATCGGCACCCGGCGGATCGTCAGTTCGGAACCCGTCACGACGGCGGCCGCGAGCAGGCTCATCGCCTCGACCGGGTCCTCGGACGGCGAGTAGTCGACGTCCACGTCGATGTTCGGTACGCCGTGTACGGTCAGCGTGGTCGTACCGACACCCTCGACCCGTACGCCCAGCGCCTCCAGGAAGAAGCACAGGTCCTGGACCATGTAGTTGGACGAGGCGTTGCGGATCACGCTCACGCCGTCATGGCGGGCCGCCGCGAGCAGCGCGTTCTCGGTCACCGTGTCGCCGCGCTCGGTCAGTACGATCGGACGGCTCGGCCCGGTCGAAGGCTCCACCACCGCGTGGTAGATGCCCTCGGTCGCGGTGATGTCCAGACCGAAGCGACGCAGCGCGATCATGTGCGGCTCGATGGTGCGCGTACCGAGGTCACAGCCGCCCGCGTACGGGAGTTTGAAGTGGTCCATGCGGTGCAGCAGCGGGCCGAGGAACATGATGATGCTCCGCGTCCGGCGCGCCGCCTCCGCGTCCATGGAATCCATGTCGAGCTGCGCGGGCGGGACGATCTCCAGGTCCTTCCCGTCGTTGACCCAACGGGTGCGTACGCCGATCGAGTTGAGCACCTCCAGCAGGCGGTAGACCTCCTCGATGCGTGCGACGCGCCTGAGCACGGTGCGGCCCTTGTTGAGCAGTGAGGCGCAAAGCAGCGCCACGCAGGCGTTCTTGCTCGTCTTCACGTCGATCGAGCCGGAAAGTCGCCGTCCGCCGACCACACGCAGATGCATCGGTCCCGCGTACCCCAGCGAGACGATTTCACTGTCGAGCGCCTCGCCGATGCGCGCGATCATCTCAAGGCTGATGTTCTGGTTCCCGCGCTCGATGCGGTTCACGGCACTCTGGCTGGTGCCCAGCGCTTCGGCGAGCTGTGCCTGAGTCCAGCCACGGTGCTGACGGGCGTCACGGATGAGCTTGCCGATGCGTACGAGGTAGTCGTCTGCCATAGCGGCAGGTTATCTCAGATATGAGATGTTGCATTCCGGGGGTGGGTGTGGCGGAAGTTGTGGGGGTGGCAGGCGGGTTGGGGGGTGGGGGTTCTTGTCCGCCAGTCGGGGGAGAGCGGGTGAACTGCTGGGGCACCGTAAGGTTCCCCAGTCACCGAAAAGTGCGTTCTTTCATGTCAGCCGCCACTCTCCTACGGTTCCTGAGTAACCACGAGAGACCAAGAGAGTCTTGGTCGGTGGAAGCGAGCCCACGGGCTCTTACGACAAGGGGGCAGGCAGCATGGCCATCACCCTGGTAAATCCCAGCGGATTGCCGGAAATCGATGCCTACCGGCAGGTGTCGATCGCGACCGGGTCGAAGCTGGTCTTCATCGCCGGGCAGGTCGCCTGGGATGCCGACGGTGTCACGGTCGGCGAAGGTGACCTCGCCGCTCAGGTCGAGCAGTGCTACCTCAACATCGGCACCGCCCTGGCCGGGGTCGGTGGTTCCTTCGACGACGTGGCGAAGCTGACCGTGTACGTCGTCGACTGGACCCCCGACAAGATGCCCCTGTTCCTGGAGGGGGTCACTCGGGCGGCCGCGAAGCTGGGGATCACGCCGGTACCGCCGGGCACGCTGCTGGGCGTTGCGGCACTGGACGTACCCGGCCATCTGGTTGAGGTCGAAGCCACCGCGGTCATCGACTGAACGACGAAGGCCCGTCTGTGTCAGCCCTGAGACTCCTGTGGCTTGACGTCGATATCCCGCAGATTCTGGTCCTTGAGGTCGGTGCGCGCTTCCGTGCGGTGACCACGGGCGATGTAGTCACGTACGACCGCCTCGATGGCATCCTGGGGTGAGCCGACCCCGGCCAGAACCATAACTTCCACCACCAGTTCGGCGTCGAGACTGATGCTGACCTTGGCCACAGGCGTGCCCCCTTTGTGAGATGCGGGCCCCAGCCTCTCTGACATGTCTGAGGAGGGGCAAGGGGCAGAGGTTGAGTGGTTGCAGCTCAGACGTTGAGCGGGCGGCGCGGCTCGCGCCACATCGCCCACAGCTTCGGCCCGCCCCTCGGGAGCCGCAGTTCCTCACGCACGGTGAAGCCGAAGTGTTCGTAGAAGGGGAGGTTGGACGCCTTGGAGGACTCCAGATAGGCCGGCAGGCCCGCCGCATCGGCCTTGGCCAGCCCCGAGCGCAGCAGAGCGGCCCCCTGTCCCTGGCCCTGGGCGGCGGGGTCGGCGCCGATCACGGCCAGGTACCAGTGCGGTTCCTGGGGCGTGTGCTTGGCGACCGCCTCGACGGTGTCCCTGAACAGCCCGCCCGGTCGCCGAGGATGTTCTGCAGCTCCTGGATGGTTTCCGCGTCGGGAACGGCCTTGGCCTGCGCCTCCGGCGGTACCCAGAACGCCGCCGCCGCCTCGGTGCACTCGCACACGCCGTTGTCGACGTACTGCCGGGTGAAGATCGTGGCGAAGTAACCGACCAGTGATGTCTCGCGCGAGGAGTCGTCGGGGAAGAACCAGCGCATCATCGGGTCATCGTCGAAGGCACGGGCCAGGGAGCGACTGATCGGCGCGGCGTCGTTGATCGCTGCCGTCTTCGGCATGTTCGTTATCGGCATACGGGCATTCTGCATCGGGTGATCTTTGATGCCGGGCCGGGCCGGGCCGGGGGCGGGGCCGGGCCCTGGTCCGCTCACGACAGCCACCGAATCTTCGCTGCGACAGGTCAGCGGTCAGTGGCGGTCCGGGCATGACCGAATCGCGGCCATGTACTAGAGTTATCTCGACATCGAGATATCTGCCCAAGGCGTACCGCAGCCGCCGACCGGTAAGGGTGACCTAACTAAGTCTTACCTTAGCGGATGGCCAGGGGGTCGTGGCGGCAGGATGCGGTAGAAACGCGCACATTGAAGAAGGAGACTGTCGTGTCGGCGAACAGCTTCGACGCCCGCAGCACGCTGCGCGTGGGCGACGAGTCGTACGAGATCTTCAAGCTGGACAAGGTCGAGGGCTCCGCGCGCCTCCCTTACAGCCTGAAGGTGCTGCTGGAGAACCTGCTCCGCACCGAGGACGGCGCGAACATCACCGCCGACCACATCCGGGCGATCGGCGGCTGGGACTCGCAGGCCCAGCCCAGCCAGGAGATCCAGTTCACCCCCGCCCGCGTGATCATGCAGGACTTCACCGGCGTGCCCTGTGTCGTGGACCTCGCCACCATGCGTGAGGCCGTCAAGGAGCTCGGCGGCGACCCGGCGAAGATCAACCCGCTGGCCCCGGCCGAGCTGGTCATCGATCACTCCGTCATCGCCGACAAGTTCGGTACGGCCGGCGCCTTCCAGCAGAACGTCGAGCTGGAGTACGGCCGCAACAAGGAGCGCTACCAGTTCCTGCGCTGGGGCCAGACCGCCTTCGACGAGTTCAAGGTCGTCCCCCCGGGCACCGGCATCGTCCACCAGGTCAACATCGAGCACCTCGCGCGGACCGTCATGGTCCGTAACGGCCAGGCCTACCCCGACACCCTCGTCGGCACCGACTCGCACACCACCATGGTGAATGGTCTCGGTGTGCTCGGCTGGGGCGTCGGCGGCATCGAGGCCGAGGCCGCGATGCTCGGCCAGCCGGTCTCCATGCTCATCCCGCGCGTCGTCGGCTTCAAGCTGACCGGCGAGCTGCCGGCCGGCACCACCGCCACGGACCTGGTGCTGACCATCACCGAGATGCTGCGCAAGCACGGCGTCGTCGGCAAGTTCGTCGAGTTCTACGGTGAGGGTGTGGCGGCGACGAGCCTCGCCAACCGCGCCACCATTGGCAACATGTCGCCGGAGTTCGGCTCCACCGCCGCGATCTTCCCGATCGACGGCGAGACCCTGAAGTACCTGCGCCTGACCGGCCGCGACGAGCAGCAGGTCGCGCTCGTCGAGGCGTACGCCAAGGAGCAGGGCCTCTGGCTGGACCCGGCCGCCGAGCCCGACTTCTCCGAGAAGCTGGAGCTGGACCTGTCGACGGTCGTCCCGTCGATCGCCGGCCCGAAGCGTCCGCAGGACCGTATCGTCCTCGCCAACGCCGCCGAGCAGTTCAAGCGCGACGTACTCAACTACGTCGAGGCGGGCGTCACCGGCGGCGACGACCGCAAGGCGGGCGTGCCGCAGCAGGAGAAGCCGCACGGTGTCGCGTCCCCGGTCGACGAGGCGAGCTCCGAGTCGTTCCCGGCCAGCGACGCCCCGGCGTACGGTCACGACGACAACGGCGCCGGCGCTCCGCAGCACGACGCCGCCACGGGCGACGCCGTCCCGTCCAACCCGGTCACCGTGACCGCCGCCGACGGTTCGACGTACGAGATCGACCACGGCGCCGTGACCGTCGCCGCGATCACCTCCTGCACGAACACCTCGAACCCCTACGTCATGGTCGCCGCCGCGCTGGTGGCCAAGAAGGCGGTCGAGAAGGGCCTGACCCGCAAGCCGTGGGTCAAGACCACCCTCGCCCCCGGCTCCAAGGTCGTCACCGACTACTTCGACAAGGCGGGGCTCACCCCCTACCTCGACAAGGTCGGCTTCAACCTCGTCGGCTACGGCTGCACCACCTGCATCGGCAACTCGGGCCCGCTGCCCGAGGAGGTCTCCAAGGCCGTCAACGACAACGACCTGGCTGTTACGTCCGTCCTCTCGGGCAACCGTAACTTCGAGGGCCGTATCAACCCCGACGTCAAGATGAACTACCTGGCCTCCCCGCCGCTGGTCGTCGCGTACGCCATCGCGGGCTCCATGAAGGTGGACATCACCAAGGACGCGCTCGGTATCGACACCGAGGGCAAGCCGGTCTACCTCGCGGACATCTGGCCCACCGAGGCCGAGGTCAACGACGTCGTCGCGAACTCCATCGGCGAGGACATGTTCAACAAGTCCTACGCCGACGTCTTCGCGGGCGACGCGCAGTGGCAGGCGCTGGAGATCCCGACCGGCAACACCTTCGAGTGGGACAACGAGTCGACGTACGTCCGCAAGCCCCCGTACTTCGAGGGCATGACGATGGAGACGACCCCGGTCGAGGACATCACCGGCGCGCGTGTCCTGGCCAAGCTGGGCGACTCGGTCACCACCGACCACATCTCCCCGGCCGGTGCGATCAAGGCCGACACCCCGGCCGGCAAGTACCTCACGGAGCACGGCGTCGAGCGCCGTGACTTCAACTCCTACGGCTCGCGCCGTGGCAACCACGAGGTCATGATCCGCGGCACGTTCGCCAACATCCGCCTGCGCAACCAGATCGCGCCGGGCACCGAAGGCGGCTTCACCCGCGACTTCACCCAGCCCGACGCGCCGGTGTCGTACATCTACGACGCCTCGCAGAACTACCAGGCCGCCGGCACCCCGCTGGTCATCCTGGCGGGCAAGGAGTACGGCTCGGGTTCGTCCCGCGACTGGGCGGCCAAGGGCACGGCGCTGCTCGGCGTCAAGGCCGTCATCGCCGAGTCGTACGAGCGCATCCACCGCTCGAACCTGATCGGCATGGGCGTTCTCCCGCTCCAGTACCCGGAGGGCGCCTCGGCGACCGCGCTGGGCCTGACCGGCGAGGAGACCTTCGAGATCACCGGCGTCACCGGTCTGAACGACGGCGGCATCCCGGAGACCCTGAAGGTCAAGGCCGTCAGCCCCGCCGGTGAGACCGTCGAGTTCGACGCGAAGCTGCGCATCGACACGCCGGGCGAGGCGGACTACTACCGCAACGGCGGCATCCTGCAGTACGTCCTGCGGTCGCTGATCCGCAAGTAGGAACTACGGCTTCACCGCTTGAAGGCTGAAGGGCCGCACCCCCGCCGGGGTGCGGCCCTTCACCTTTGTCGCCTGCCTCAGGACAGCAGCTCCACCTCCGCCAGCGTCGCCTGTCCGCCGCCGCTCACCAGCCGGTAGTGGCGGTACGTACCCGGATCGGCCGGGGTGAAGGCCCTGGTCTGCCGGTCCCAGGCGAAGGATTCACCCGAGCGCCTGTCCAGATCCGTCCACGTCCCGCCGTCGTCGGACCCCTGGAGCGTCCAGCCTGACGGCGCCTTGGCGCGGTCCGCCGAGGTGAGGGTGTACTGCAGGGCCCGCACGGGGCCGGTCACCGGAAGCTCCGCCGACGTGAAGTCCCCCGCCGTCTCGGAGGAGTTGTCGAAGAGCGGTCCTGAGCCGGTGATCGCGTCGCCGTGCGGCGCGGGCACCTTGTCGTCCTGGGTGATGGAGACGGGCGCGGCGTTCTTGCCCGTACCCCACGAGGACGGCTCGGTTCCCATGTCGAACTCCAGCGTCCCGCCGCGCGCCAGCACGCTGTGCGGGAGGGCGGTGGACTTCCAGGGCTTGCCGTTGACCTTGAGGCCCTGGACGTAGACGTTCTTCGCGCTGTTCTTCGGGGCCTTGACCACGAGGTCGCGGCCGTTCTCCAGGTGGACGGTCGTCTTCGTGAAGAGGGGCGAGCCGATCGCGTACTCGCCGCTGCCCATGACCAGCGGGTAGAAGCCGAGCGAGGAGAAGAGGTACCAGGCGGACTGCTCGCCGTTGTCCTCGTCGCCGTGGTAGCCCTGGCCGATCTCGCTGCCGGTGTAGAGGCGGGAGAGGACCTCGCGGACCTTCTCCTGGGTCTTCCAGGGCTGACGAGCGGCGTTGTACATGTACGTCGCGTGGTGGGCCACCTGGTTGCTGTGGCCGTACATGCCCATCCGTACGTCGCGCGCCTCCGTCATCTCGTGGATGACGCCGCCGTACGAACCGGCGAACTCGGGGGCCGCCGTCTCCGGGGTGGAGAAGTAGCGGTCGAGCTTGTCGCCGAGGCCGGAGCGGCCGCCGTAGAGGTTGGCGAGGCCGCGGGAGTCCTGGGGCGCGGTGAAGGCGTAGCCCCAGCCGTTGGTCTCGGTGTAGTCGTAACCCCACACGCGGGGGTCGTACCGGTCGGACGGAACCCGCCAGTCGCCCTTGAGGTCGCGGCCCTGGAAGAAGCCGGCCTTGTCGTCGAAGAGCTTGACGTAGTTGCGGGCGCGGTTGAGGAAGTACGCCGACTCCTCCTTGTAGCGCGCCTTCTTCGTCTTCTTGTGGAGTGCCTCGCCCATCTTCGCGAGGCCGTAGTCGTTGAGGTAGCCCTCCAGGGACCAGGAGAGGCCTTCGTGGGTCTCGGTGGAGGCGTACCCGAGGAAGGGGGACGTCTTCATGCCCTTGCGGCCCACGCCGGAGAAGGGCGGTACGACGGTGGCATTTTTGAGCGCGGCCTCGTACGCCGCCTCGGCGTCGAAGCCGACACCCTTGACGTATGCGTCGGCGAACGCCACGTCGGACGAGGTCCCGGTCATCAGGTCGGCGTAACCGGGCGACGACCAGCGGGAGATCCAGCCGCCGTCCTTGTACTGCTGGACGAAGCCGTCGACGAGCTTGCCCGCCTTCTTGGGGGTGAGGAAGGAGTACGCCGGCCAGGTCGTCCGGTAGGTGTCCCAGAAACCGTTGTTGACGTACACCTCTCCGTCGACGATCTTCGCGCCGGTGTGGGTCGGGGTGTCGGGTCCCGGCTGCTTCGAGAAGGGGCTCGCGTACTGCTGCCGGGGGCGTGCCCTGGTGCCGGTGTTCTCGAAGCCGGAGTTCGGGTACAGGTACAGCCGGTAGAGGCTGGAGTAGAGGGTCGTCAGCTGGTCGCGGCTCGCGCCCTCGGCCTCGACGCGGCCGAGGAGGTCGTCCCAGGCGTCCTGAGCACGGTCCTTGACGCGCTCGAACCGGGTGCCTGCCGGGATCTCGTCGGCGAGGTTCTTCTTCGCCTGGTCCACACTGATGAGTGAAGTCGCCAGGCGCAGGGTCACCTGACGGTCGGCGCCGGGTTTGAAGCGCAGGTAGCCGGTTACATCGTCGGCGCTGCCGCCCCCGCCGCCGCTGAGCTTGCCGCTACCGGTGACCGGCGCGTCGAAGACGCCGTACACGAAGAGCCTGGTCGCGCCGGTGGACAGGCCGCTCTTGACGTCCGAGAAGCCGGTGAAGGAGCGGGTGGCGGGGGCGAGGGTGAGGCCGCCGTCGTTCGACACGTTGTCGAAGATGACGCTCGCGTCGTCACCGGGATAGGTGAACCGCATCATCGCCGCGTGGTCGGTCGGGGTCATCTCGGCCTTGAGGCCGTTCTCGAAGGTGACCTCGTACTCGTGCGGCTTCGCTGTCTCCTTCTCGTGGCGGAAGGGCAGGGCGCGCGTCTTGCGGGTGGCGTCCGGGGTGCCCGCCACCGCGGACGGCATCAGCTGGAACGTCTGCCGGTCGCCCATCCACGGGCTCGGCTCGTGGCTCGCGCTGAACGCCTGGATGGTGGGCAGGTTGTCGCTGTTGTTGCCGCGGGCGTAGTCGTAGAGCCAGCTGGTGGAGGCCGCGTTGGTCACCGGCGTCCAGAAGTTGAAACCGTGCGGGACGGCGGTGGCGGGGATGTTGTTGCCGCGCGAGAAGGCGCCGCTGGAATTGGTGCCACGGGTGGTCGACACGTAGTCCGACAGGTGCGCGAGGCGCTTCTCCGGCGCCTTGGGGGAGATGGTGATGTCATCGACCCAGCCGCTGAACTTCGCCGGCCCCTTGGGGGAGTCGTACGCCACCAGGACCCGGTCGACGGTCTTGCCGGCCGCGACCGAACCGATCCGCGACGCCTTGTGGTTCCACTGGTTGACGTACAGCGTCTTGGACGCGCCCTGGCCCTGCGGGGACAGGACGGCCCCGTGCTGGTCGAGGGCGCGCAGATCACTCAGATAGGTGCCGTCCGTGAAGGCCAGGTCGACCGACACATGGGTGGCGGGGTAGTCGAGGTCGGTCTCGGGGAGGGACGGGAAGACGCGGTACGACAGCTCGGTGTCCCGCGTGACGCGCGTGTCGACGTCGAAGACCTTGTTGTACGAGTACGCCCGGCCCTCGGGCTTGTGCGTGCCGGCGTACCGCAGCGCACGCTTTCCCGTGAAGCCCGCGCCCGCCTTGGCGGTGGGGGAGCCGGAGGGGCCGCGGTCGACCTGGCTGCGCATGTCGTCCGGGGCGGGCGTGGAGGTGTCACCGTTCGAGAACTGAACGTCCGCCAGCTGGGTGATGCCCGACGCGCCGTTGTTACGGGTGATGTCGAGCCGGTAATGCGCGTACGCCGTCGTGTTCGCCGTGTTGTGGAAGGTATAGCTCTTCGTCTCGAACCGCTTGGCGAAGGTCTGCCCCTCGCGGGAGTCGAGGACCTTCCACTCCTTGCCGTCGGCGGAACCCTTGAGTGTCCAGTCCTTCGGATCGCGCTCGGCGTGATCATTGGCGGAAGTGAGGGCGTATGTCACGACCTTGGCCGGTTCGTCGAGGTCGAACTCGATCCACGCGGTCGGTTCGAAGGCCAGCCACTTGGTGGCGGGCTGGACGTCGACGAGGTTCTCCTTGGTCTCGCCGCCGCCGGTGTTCTCGCCGCTGGCGCGCAGCTCGACGACCCGGTCGGTCACATTGCCCGGAATTCCGGAGCTGTACCCGCCGTCGACCCCCGAGGCACGCTTCTCGCCGCCGGGTGCGACTTCCACCGTATTGCGCCAGTCCGGCTGGGGTTCGTCCGCCTCGAAGGAGGAGCTGAAGGACGAGGTGACGGTCTGCTCCGGCGGCGCCGGGCGGTGGGGCTGGGCGACGGCCGCCGAAGGGGCCGTGACGACGAGCAGGAGGGCGGTCGCCGCGACGGCGGCCGCACTATGGCCTTGTGCGTGCCGAGGTCTGTACTGCATCCCGGGCGTTTCCTCCCCTTGGACAACGTTGTCATGAGCAGTGCAACGGGATCCAGTAGGGAGCCAAGTCGCCGATGGTGTCAAGGGTGTTGCATGCGCCAGGGGAGGTGCGGGGGGCGCGCCGTGTTCGCGGAGTCGCGCGACGACTACGTGCGCGTTCCAGATATCCGCGAGGTCTCAACTCGGGAAAGCTTGCTGCCGAAACTCGCTTTCGATCTTGCTCAGTTGACCGTAAGTGGACTATACCTGTCGGCGTCTGCAACGCCGCTTCGTGGCCGCGGACCAGGGGGACGGGGATCGGTGCGGGGAGGCCGCTGCGGCGGTTACCACACACTGTGTCCGTACCATCTGCCAACTCAGCACGACCCAGCGTCATTTGACTGCGGTGCGGGGCCCTTCGCCTAGGCGAGATAAGTACGGGCGACCGGTACACCGCCTGAGTCCTGGAGAAGGCGAGGACTTGAGCATGGGATCCACCTCCGCCCACAACAATGAGGGCCTTGGCCGTCGCGATCTGATCAAGCGGTCGGCCGCACTCGGTCTGATCACTGTTCCGGCGATGAGCTTCCTGTCGGCCTGCGCCAGCGGTGACAGCGGTGGCGACGAGAAGGTCGAAAAGGGCAAGAAGACCGAGAAGAACCCGCTGGGTGTCAACGAGAGCGCGCCCCTCGAAATCGTGATTTTCGACGGCGGGTTCGGCACGAAGTACGCGGAGGACGCCAAGGCCGTCTACCAGAAGACGTATCCCAAGGCGGAGATCAAGTTCTCTTCGACGCAGAAGATCAGGTCACAGCTTCAGCCGAGGTTCAACGGCGGAACGCCTCCGGACCTCATCGACAACTCGGGCGCCGAGCAGATGGACATGGGCGTCCTGGTCGGCAAGAAGCAGCTCACCGACCTCACCCCGCTGCTGGACGCCGCGTCCATCGACGACCCGAGCAAGAAGGTCCGCGACACGCTGCGCCCCGGCATCGTCGAGATGGGCCAGTTCGACGGCGACCCCGTCTGGATCATGTACTACGCGTACACGGTCTACGGCGTCTGGTACTCCGAGACCGCGCTGGAGAAGCTGGACGCGACGTACCCGGAGAACTGGGACGACATGCTCGCCCTCTGCGCCAAGGCGAAGAAGAAGGGCATCGCGGGCTGGACGTACGCGGGCAAGCACCCGTACTACCTGCCGTTCTCGCTCTACCCGTTCATCGCCAAGATCGGTGGCCGCGAGGTTCTCGACAAGATCGACAACCTGGAGCCGAACGCCTGGTCGGACCCGGCCGTGAAGGCCGCGTTCGAGGCGTACTACGAGCTCTACAAGAAGGGCTACATCCTCAAGGGCACGCCGAGCATCGACCACATCCAGTCGCAGACCGCCTGGACCCAGGGCAAGGCGCTCTTCATCCCGAACGGTTCGTGGGTGGAGAACGAGGCGTCCAAGACGATGCCGGCCGACTTCAAGCTCGCCGTGAGCGCGCCGTCCAGCCTCGACAGCTCGGACAAGATGCCCTTCGGCACCATCTGGGCCTCCGGTGGTGAGCCGTTCATCGTCCCGAAGTCGGCGAAGAACCCCGACGGCGGCATGGAGCAGCTGCGCATCATGCTCAGCGAGGCGTCGTCGAAGAACTTCACCCAGAGCGTGAAGTCCCTGACCGCCCTCAACGGCGGCACCGACGGCATCGAGCTGACCCCGGGTCTGAAGTCCGCCACCGCCGCCCTGGAGAAGGCCGGCGACAACGTGGTGAACCCGCGCATGCAGGACTGGTACGTGAAGCTCCAGAAGGAGCAGATCGGTGTCGCCGGTCTGGGCGAGATGATGGCCGGCCGAGCGACCCCGGCGGAGACCATCAAGAAGATCCAGGCCTTCGCCGACGCGGCGGCCAAGGACCAGTCCATCAAGCACTACAAGCACCAGTGATTAAGCGTCACCAGCGGCGGCGCACGCCGGAAGGTCGGGGTCGGTAACCATGCAACACGGCAAGTACCGGTTCATCGTGGGGTTTTTGGCGGCCCCCTTGGCGTTGTACGCAATCTTCGTCATCTGGCCGTTCATCCAGTCCATCTACTACTCGTTCACGGACTGGACCGGCCTGAGCCCGGACTTCAAGATGGTCGGCTTCGACAACTACAGCCGGATGCTGGAAGACCAGATCTTCTGGGATTCGCTGTGGCACAGCCTGCTGTTCGCGCTGTTGCTGCCGCTGGTGACGCTCGGCCTCGCGCTCTTCTTCGCCTTCATGCTCAACGTCGGCGGACGGCGCCGGAAGGGCGCGGCGATCGCGGGAGTCCGGGGCTCGGGCTTCTACAAGATCGCGTACTTCTTCCCGCAGGTGCTTTCGATCGCCATTGTCGCGGTGCTCTTCACCTTCGCGTACAACCCGAACGAGGGCGCGATCAACGGACTGCTGAGGGCCGTCGGCCTCGGCAGCATCCAGCCGCAGTGGCTGGGCGACCCGGACGTCGCCCTGTGGGCGGTCATGGCGGTGCTGGTCTGGAGCACCGTCGGATTCTTCGTGGTGCTCTTCTCGGCGGGCATGGCGTCCATTCCCAAGGACTTCTACGAGGCCGCCCTGCTTGACGGCGCGAGCCGGTTCACCACGTTCTTCAGGATCACCATCCCGCTGCTCTGGGACACCGTGCAGTCGGGGTGGGTCTACATGGGAATCCTCGCGCTGGGCGCGGAGTCCTTCGCGGTCGTCCAGATCATGACCGTGGGCCCCGGCGGCCCCGACTACTCGACGACCGTCCTGGTGCTTTACGTCTACCAGACGGCGTTCCGGGACGGCCAGGCAGGCTATGCGACAACGATCGGCGTGGCCCTGCTCGTCATCACCCTGGCCCTCGCGGCCCTCGTGATGCGGGTGGGCCGGCGTGAGCGGCTGGAGTTCTGATGAAGACCACTGACACCCCGCCCGCAGGCATCACCGAAGACCGCCCGCCCGCCCCGAAGGTCTCCGGCCCGGCTCCGGCGAAGCCGAAGAGGGACGTGAGCGGCAGCACGCTCAACGTCTTCTCGCACGGCATCCTGATCCTCTGGGCCTTCATGGTCGTCATGCCGCTGCTCTGGGCGGTCATGACGTCGTTCAAGGACGACGCGTCGATCTTCGAGTCGCCGTTCTCGCTGCCGGACCGGCTGCACTTCGAGAACTGGTCGCGGGCCTGGTCCGAGGCCCACATGAGCGACTACTTCTTCAACACCATCCTCGTGGTGGGCGGCTCGCTCATCGGCACACTCCTGCTGGGCTCCATGGCGGCGTACGTCCTCGCGCGCTTCGACTTCCCCGGGAACCGCTTCATCTACTTCCTCTTCGTCGGAGGAATGAGCTTCCCGATCATGCTGGCGCTGGTCCCGCTGTTCTACGTACTGAAGAACATCGGCATGCTGGAGACGCTCCCCGGCCTGATCCTGACCTACATCGCCTACTCGCTGCCGTTCACCGTCTTCTTCCTCACCTCCTTCTTCCGTACGCTGCCGAGCTCGGTGGCGGAAGCGGCGATGATCGACGGCGCCTCGCACACCAGGACCTTCTTCCAGGTGATGCTGCCGATGGCCAAGCCCGGCCTCATCAGCGTCGGCATCTTCAACTTCCTCGGGCAGTGGAACCAGTACATGCTGCCGACCGTGCTCAACAACAACCCGGACAACCGGGTGCTCTCGCAGGGCCTGGTCGAGCTCGCGACCAGCCAGGGCTACAAGGGCGACTGGTCGGGACTCTTCGCCGGCCTGGTGATGGCGATGCTGCCCGTTCTCGCGGCATACATCATCTTCCAGCGCCAGGTCGTCCAGGGCCTGACCGCGGGGGCTGTGAAGTAGCGAAGCCGCGCCGCGGGCCCCGCCCCGCGCCCGTACGAACCGCCCGCCGGCGTCCCTGCCGGCGGGCGGTTCGGCGTGGTGTGACGTTCCACCGCCAGGCTCAAGGTCTTGACGGGGGGCAACCCGAAAGGCTCATCTTAGAGTTCACATGTTGGAGAAAGAGGAGAGTCAATGGAGACTCCGGGGTCGCAGACATCCCTGCACCGGGCCAATCTTGAGCGGGTCGTACGTGCCGTACGCATGGCGGGCTCGCTCACCCAGGCAGAGATCGCCAGGGCCACAGGGCTCTCGGCAGCCACGGTCTCCAATATCGTGCGCGAGCTGAAGGACGGCGGGACCGTCGAGGTCACCCCGACCTCCGCGGGCGGCCGCCGGGCGCGCAGCGTGGCGCTCAGCGGCGACGCCGGCATCGTCATCGGCGTCGACTTCGGCCATACGCACCTGCGCGTCGCCGTCGGCAACCTCGCCCACCAGGTGCTCGCCGAAGAGTCCGAGCCGCTGGACGTCGACGGCTCCGCCGCCGAGGGCTTCGACCGGGCGGAACAGCTGGTCAAGCGGCTGATCGCGGCGAGCGGCATCAGCCAGGACAAGGTAATCGGCGTCGGCCTGGGCGTACCCGGACCGATCGATGTCGAGTCCGGCACGCTCGGCTCGACCTCGATCCTGCCGGGGTGGAAGGGCATCAATCCCAGCGAGGAGCTGTCCGGGCGCCTCGGTGTGCCCGTGTACGTCGACAACGACGCCAACCTCGGAGCGCTCGGCGAGCTGGTCTGGGGCAGCGGGCGCGGGGTCAAGGACCTGGCGTACATCAAGGTCGCGAGCGGTGTCGGCGCCGGTCTGGTGATCAGCGGCCAGATCTACCGGGGACCGGGCGGCACGGCCGGCGAGATCGGGCACATCACACTCGACGAGTCCGGCCCGGTCTGCCGCTGCGGCAACCGCGGCTGCCTGGAGACCTTCACGGCCGCCAGGTACGTCCTGCCGCTGCTCCAGTCCAGCCACGGCGCCGATCTGACCATGGAACGTGTGGTGCAGCTGGCCCGCGAGGGCGACCCGGGCTGCCGCCGGGTGATCGCCGACGTGGGCCGTCACATCGGCAGCGGCGTGGCCAACCTCTGCAACCTCCTCAACCCCAGCCGGGTGGTGCTGGGCGGCGATCTGGCGGAGGCTGGGGAACTGGTCCTGGGGCCGATCCGGGACTCCGTCTCGCGATACGCGATCCCGAGTGCGGCCAGGCAGCTCTCGGTGCTGCCCGGGGCGCTCGGCGGGCGGTCCGAAGTCCTGGGCGCGCTGGCGCTCGTACTCAACGAAATGGGCGATTCGACCCTTCTTGACAGTGCCCTGCCCGCGAACACTCCTGCCTTCACTTAGATAACGAATGGCACCGTTGTCATCTCGTTAAGGATTTACTCCTTGACGCTGCCATCGGGGCGGAGTTGACTTCCAGCCACCTCGGCCGCAACGACGCGGCCTCGTCAGGGAGGTTTCTGAAGTGAACACGCGTATGCGTCGTGCCGCCGTGGCCGTGGCCGCCACCGCAATGGCCGTATCCCTCGCCGCCTGTGGCAGCGCCAAGGAGTCCGGGGACAAAGCAAAGGAGTCGGAGGGCAAGAAGACCGACGCCCTCAAGATTGGCCTGCTGCTTCCGGAGAATCAGACCGCTCGTTACGAGAAGTTCGACAAGCCCCTGATCGAGAAGAAGATCAGCGAGCTGACCGGCGGCAAGGGCGAGGTCGTCTACGCCAACGCCAAGCAGGACGCCACCGTCCAGACGCAGCAGATCGACACGATGATCACCAACAAGGTCGACGCGCTCATCGTGGACGCGGTGGACTCCAAAGCGATCGCCAACGGCGTGAAGAAGGCCAAGGACCAGGGCATCCCGGTCGTCGCCTTCGACCGCCTCGCCGAGGGCCCGATCGACGCGTACACCTCCTTCGACAACGAAGAGGTCGGCCACGTCCAGGGCAAGGCCCTGCTGGAGGCGCTGGGCGACAAGGCCGACGGCGGCCAGATCGTCATGATGAACGGCGCCATCACCGACCCGAACGCCGCGCTCTTCAAGAAGGGCGCGCTGGCCGAGCTCAAGGGCAAGGTCAAGATCGGCAAGTCGTACGACACCAAGGAGTGGAAGCCGGAGAACGCCAACCAGAACATGGAAGGCGCGCTCTCCGCACTCGGCAAGGACAAGATCGACGGCGTCTACTCCGCCAACGACGGCATGGCGGGCGGCATCATCACCGCCCTCAAGGGCGCCGGCCTCTCCAAGCTCCCGCCGGTCACCGGTCAGGACGCCGAACTCGCCGGTGTGCAGCGCATCGTCGCCGGTGAGCAGTTCATGAGCGTCTACAAGCCGTACGCCCCGGAGGCCGCCGCCGCCGCCGAGATGGCCGTCGCGCTCGCCAAGGGCGAGAAGCTCGACTCCATCGCCAAGGACACCGTGGACAGCCCCACCACGAAGGGCGTCCCGACCGTGCTGGTGCCGGTCGTCTCGCTGACCAAGGACAACATCAAGGACACCGTCATCAAGGACGGCGTCTACACGGTCGCCGAGATCTGCACCCCCAAGTACAAGGCCGCCTGCGACAAGCTCGGGCTGAAGTAGGTCCCCGAAGTTCCCTGCTCCGCAAGGGACTTACCCGCGGCAGAAGCCTGTCCGGTGCCCCGCCCTCCACAGCCCCGCAGCTACTCGGGCCGGGCACCGGACAGAACACCCCCGCACCCCCCACTTTCTTGCTCGACCTCCGCGCCGCCTTCCCCCGGCGCGGCATCCCCGCCGGTCAGGCGGCGAAGGAGATGGTTCACGTGTCCGCTACGCCCGTGCTGGCGTTGCGAGGGGTCTCAAAGCGGTTCGGTGCCGTCCAGGCGCTCACCGACGTAGAGCTTGAGGTCCACGCCGGTGAAGTGGTCGCCCTGGTGGGCGACAACGGCGCCGGAAAGTCCACGCTGGTCAAGACGATCGCCGGCGTGCACCCCATCGATGACGGTGTCATCGAGTGGGAAGGCAGCGCCGTACAGATCAACAAGCCCCACGACGCCCAGAACCTCGGCATCGCGACCGTCTACCAGGACCTCGCGCTGTGCGACAACATCGACGTCGTCGGCAACCTCTACCTCGGCCGGGAGATCCGCAAGCGCGGCATCCTCGACGAGGTCGAGATGGAGCGCCGCGCCCGCGAGCTCCTCACCACGCTGTCCATCCGCATCCCGAGCGTGCGCATCCCGATCGCCTCGCTCTCCGGCGGTCAGCGCCAGACCGTGGCCATCGCCCGCTCGATGCTCGGCGAGCCCAAGCTCGTGATCCTCGACGAGCCGACCGCGGCCCTCGGTGTCGAGCAGACCGCGCAGGTGCTCGACCTCGTCGAGCGGCTGCGCGACCGCGGCCACGCGGTCATCCTCATCAGCCACAACATGGCGGACGTCAAGGCTGTCGCGGACAAGGTGGCGGTCCTCAGGCTGGGCCGTAACAACGGCGTCTTCGACGTCAGGTCCACCTCGCAGGAAGAGATCATTTCCGCCATCACCGGTGCCACGGACAACGCCGTGACCCGCCGTGCGGCGCGCAACGTGGAGGTCCAGAAGTGAGTACCGACAAGACCTCCGCGGCAGTCGGGAAGACCGCCGACACGGCCCCCGTGGACGCGCCGGCTCCCGCCCCCGCCGCCGTCACCGCCGTCGACCCGCGCCTGCTCGTCCGCGAGCAGGGCTTCGCCGGTTACCTCTCCGAGTTCAAGCGCAAGATGCGCGCCGGTGACCTCGGCTCCATCCCGGTCGTCATCGGTCTGCTCGTCATCTGCGTGATCTTCCAGGGCCTGAACGAGAACTTCCTGTCGGCCGGCAACCTCAGCAACATCGCCGTCTCCATGGTCGCCACCGGCATGATGGCCGTCGGCATCATCTTCGTGCTGCTGCTCGGCGAGATCGACCTGTCGGTCGGCTCGGTCAGCGGTGTTTCGGGCGCCATCGTCGCCGTACTCAGCGTCACCAACGGCATCAACGAGTGGCTCGCGATCGTCGCCGCCATCGTCGGCGGCGCCCTCATCGGCGCCATCCACGGCTTCTTCTTCGCCCGGATCGGCGCCCCCGCCTTCGCCGTCACCCTGTCCGGCCTGCTGTTCTGGCAGGGCTTCATGCTCCAGCTGCTCGGCAGCAACGGCACGATCAACCTGGACTCCGACGGCCTGGTCGGCCAGCTGACGACGTACTACTTCTCGGACGTCGCCGCCGCCTACGGCCTCGCCGTGGTCGCCGTCGTTGTCTTCTTCCTCTCCTCCTTCACCGACAGCCGCCGCCGCGAGGCAGCGGGCGTCCCGTCCCGGCCGCTCAGCGAGATCGCCCTGCGTACGGGGCTGCTCGCCGTGATCGCGTTCGCCGCCGCTGCCACGTTCAACCAGTACAAGGGCCTGCCGCTCGCGGTGCTGCTCTTCCTGCTGGTCCTGGTGGCGTCCGACTTCGTCCTGCGCCGCACCTCGTACGGCAGGAAGATCTTCGCGCTCGGCGGCAGCGTCGAGGCGTCCCGTCGTGCCGGTATCAACGTCACGGCGGTCCGGATCTCGGTCTTCGCCATCGCCGGTACGTTCGCGGCCATCGGCGGCCTGTTCTGGGCCTCCAAGATCGCGGCGGCCAACCAGAGCGCCGGCGCCGGTGACCTGCTGATGAACGTCATCGCGGCGGCCGTCATCGGCGGCACCAGCCTCTTCGGCGGCCGCGGCCGCACGTGGAACGCGCTGCTCGGCGTGATGGTGATCACCTCGGTCCAGTACGGCCTGGCGCTCGAAGGCATCGCCACCCCGATCCAGTACATGATCACCGGTGGCGTCCTCCTGGCGACCGTCGTGATCGACTCCGTCACCCGGAAGACGCAGAAGACCGCGGGCCGCGCCTGACCGCCCCACCCCGGCCGTAGCCGACGCGTGACGCAGAACGCACCGCCCGATGACCAACGTCGCGGGCGGAACATTAGACTCGACAGACCGGCAAGCAGACAGTTCAACTGCAAGGAGGCACGGGTGGCGCTGCTGACCCGCATTACGGGACCGCGCGATCTGGACCGGCTCACCCCGGAGCAGCTGGACCGGCTGGCCGCCGAGATCCGGACATTTCTCGTGGACGAGGTCTCCAAGACCGGCGGACACCTGGGCCCCAACCTCGGTGTGGTCGAACTGACGATCGCTCTGCACCGTGTCTTCGAGTCGCCGAAGGACAAGATCCTCTTCGACACCGGGCACCAGAGTTACGTCCACAAGCTGCTCACCGGCCGCCAGGACTTCACGAAGCTGAAGATGAAGGGCGGCCTGTCCGGCTACCCCTCGCGCGCCGAGTCCGAGCACGACGTCATCGAGAACTCGCACGCCTCGACCGTCCTCGGCTGGGCCGACGGCCTCGCCAAGGCCAACGAGGTCCTCAAGAAAGAGGACCACCACGTCGTCGCCGTCATCGGCGACGGAGCCCTCACCGGCGGCATGGCCTGGGAGGCGCTGAACAACATCGCCGTCGCCAAGGACCGCCCGCTCGTCATCGTCGTCAACGACAACGAGCGTTCGTACGCCCCGACCATCGGCGGCCTCGCGAACCACCTCGCCACGCTCCGCACCACCGACGGTTACGAGCGTTTCCTCGCCCGCGGCAAGGACCTTCTGGAGCGCACGCCCGTCGTCGGGAAGCCGCTCTACGGGACGCTCCACGGCGCGAAGAAGGGCCTCAAGGACTTCATCGCCCCGCAGGGCATGTTCGAGGACCTCGGCCTGAAGTACGTCGGCCCGATCGACGGCCACGACATCGAGGCCCTGGAGTCCGCGCTCCAGCGCGCGAAGCGCTTCGGCGGCCCCGTCATCGTCCACTGCCTCACCGAGAAGGGCCGCGGCTACCAGCCGGCCCTCGCGGACGAGGCGGACCGCTTCCACGCCGTCGGCAAGATCCACCCCGACACCGGCCTGCCGATCGCCTCCTCGGGCGTCGACTGGACCTCGGTGTTCGGCGAGGAGATGGTCAAGCTCGGCAAGGAGCGCGAGGACATCGTCGCGATCACCGCCGCGATGCTCCAGCCGGTCGGCCTCGACCGGTTCGCAAAGGCCTTCCCCGACCGCGTGTACGACGTCGGGATCGCCGAGCAGCACGGCGCGGTCTCCGCGGCGGGCCTGGCCACCGGCGGCCTGCACCCCGTGTTCGCCGTGTACGCGACGTTCCTCAACCGGGCCTTCGACCAGGTCCTGATGGACGTCGCCCTGCACAAGTGCGGTGTCACCTTCGTCCTGGACCGGGCGGGCGTCACCGGCACCGACGGCGCCTCGCACAACGGCATGTGGGACATGTCGATCCTCCAGTGCGTCCCGACCCTGCGCATCGCCGCCCCGCGCGACGCCGACCAGGTCCGCGCCCAGCTGCGCGAGGCCGTCGAGGTCGACGACGCGCCCACCGTCGTCCGCTTCTCCAAGGGCGCGGTCGGCCCGGCGGTCAAGGCCGTGGGCAAGGTCGGCGGCATGGACGTCCTGCGCAAGCCGGACGGCGGCACGGCGGACGTCCTGCTGGTCTCCGTCGGCGCGCTCGCGCCGATGTGCCTGGAGATCGCCGACCTCCTCGACAAGCAGGGCATCACCACGACCGTCGTCGACCCGCGCTGGGTCAAGCCGGTCGACGAGGCGCTCCCGCCGCTCGCCGAGCAGCACCGCGTCGTCGTCACCGTCGAGGACAACAGCCGCGCCGGCGGCGTCGGCTCCGCGGTCGCCCAGGCGCTGCGGGACGCGGGTGTCGACGTACCGCTGCGCGACTTCGGCATCCCGCCGCGCTTCCTCGACCACGCCTCCCGCAAGGAGGTCATGGCCGAGATCGGTCTCACGGCGCCGGACATCGCCCGCCAGGTGACAGGTCTGGTCGCCAGGCTGGACGGCCGTCTGGAGGACGAGCCGGCCGAGGCCGCGCGCGACTGACGCCCCGCCACGCACGAGGAAACGGCCCGCCCGGAGCTCACACTCCCGGGCGGGCCTTTTCGTTTCGATCCCCCAAAAGGGTCAACTCGCAGGGCCAGTACGCATACCGGTCCGTGCCTCCCATCGGGTGAAACCGGGCGGCGGTCCTCGTGGGGACTGACCGGTTCACTCACGATCATGACTGAAACTCGCTCACTTCAAGGTTGGGCGACAGCCGACAGTCGGAGGTACGCCGGTGAGTACGCAGCACGATCCAGGACCGGCCAAAGAGGGCATGTTCCGGACCAAGACGGTCGAACAGTCGATCCGCGACACGGAGGAGCCGGAGCACGAGCTCAAGAAATCCCTCTCCGCGCTCGACCTGACGGTCTTCGGAGTCGGTGTCATCATCGGCACCGGCATCTTCGTCCTCACCGGCAAGGTGGCCAAGGAGACGGCGGGCCCCGCGACGGCCTTCGCCTTCATCGCCGCCGGTGTGGTCTGCGCCCTGGCCGCGCTCTGTTACGCCGAATTCGCCTCCACCGTCCCGGTGGCCGGTTCGGCGTACACCTTCTCGTACGCCTCGCTCGGCGAGCTGGTCGCCTGGACCATCGGCTGGGACCTGGTCCTCGAATTCGCGCTGGGCACGGCGGTGGTGGCGGTCGGCTGGTCCGGCTATGTCCGCTCGCTGATGAGCAACGTCGGCTGGGACATGCCCGAAGTGCTCTCCGGACCCGAAGCGGCCGACGGATTCGGCTTCGACCTGCTGGCGTTCGTACTGGTGCTGCTGCTCACCGCCATCCTGGTGGTCGGCGTGAAGCTGTCCGCGCGCGTCACCGCGGTCGTCGTCGCCATCAAGGTGACCGTGGTCCTGATCGTGATCATCGCGGGTTCCTTCTTCATCAAGGCCGACAACTACTCGCCCTTCATCCCGGACGCCGTGCAGCAGCCCGCCGGATCGGGCTGGGACGCGCCCCTGGTCCAGCTGCTGTTCGGTTACGAGCCCACCAACTTCGGCATCATGGGCATCTTCACCGCCGCCTCCGTCGTCTTCTTCGCCTTCATCGGATTCGACGTCGTGGCCACCGCCGCCGAGGAGACCCGGGTCCCGCAGCGGGACATGCCGCGCGGCATCCTCGGCTCGCTGCTCATCTGCACCGTGCTGTACGTCGCCGTGTCGCTCGTGGTCACCGGCATGCAGCACTACAGCCAGCTGTCGGTGAGCGCCCCGCTCGCCGACGCCTTCAAGGCCACCGGGCATCCCTTCTACGCCGGCACCATCAGCTTCGGTGCCGCGGTCGGTCTCACCACCGTGTGCATGATCCTGCTGCTCGGGCAGACCCGCGTGTTCTTCGCGATGAGCCGCGACGGGCTGCTCCCGCGGTTCTTCTCCGTCACGCACCCGAAGTACCGCACCCCCTACCGCCCGACCATCCTGCTCGGCGTGCTCATCGCGATCATCGCCGGTTTCACCAGCCTCGAAGAGCTCGCGACGCTGGTGAACATCGGCACCCTCTTCGCGTTCGTCGTCGTCGCCCTCGGCGTGATCGTCCTGCGCCGGACCCGGCCCGACCTGCACCGCGCCTTCCGCACCCCGCTGGTGCCGCTGGTCCCGATCCTCTCGGTGGCCGCCTCGTTCTGGCTGATGCTCAATCTGCCCGCCGAGACCTGGCTGCGGTTCGGCATCTGGATGGCGCTGGGCTACGTGCTGTACTTCGCGTACAGCCGCAGCCACAGCCGCGTCGGCCGCGTGGGCGACGACGCCAAGTACTGAGCGAAATCCGGCCACTTCCGGCCGGCACGGTTTCACAGGCACAGCCCCGGCTCCGTATGTCCCGTTTCGGCGCGGACCGCGGAGCCGGATAGCTTGGCGCGCATGCTCACGCGGCCGCCGATCCCGTCACCTTCCGCGTCCGCGCCGGTGCTGCCGTGCCCGAGGCCGGCCGCCGGCGCCCGGACTGCCGCGCCGCCCTACTGGCGGACCCTGCTGCCCGCCCTGGCGCTGCTGGCCCTCCTTACCCGCCTCCCGTCCCTCCGGCGCCCCCTGTGGAACCCGGACGAGGGCTATCTCGCCGTACAGGCAAGGATGCTGGCCGACGGGGGAGTGCTCTACGACACGGTCGTGGACCGAAAACCGCCCCTGCTGCCGTGGCTCTACGAGACGGTCTTCGCCGTCTTCGGCGACGAATCGCTGCTGCCCCTTCAGCTCTGCGCGGTCGCCGCCCAGCTGCTCACCGCCGCGCTGCTCGCCTCGGTCGCCCGCCGCCGCTGGGGCGACGTCGCGGGCCGCACGGCGGGCGCCCTCTACCTGCTCATCTCCATCGGGCTCAACCCGGAGGACGCGCAGGCGGCGACGTTCGAGGTCTTCATACTGCCGTTCACGGTGGCGGCGCTCTGGTGCGCCGACCGCGGCCGGTGGTGCGGCGCGGGCGTGGCGGTCGCGGCGGCGTTCCTGACGAAGCAGACGGGCGGCGCGGTCCTCGCCCCGGTCCTGTGGCTGCTGTGGCAGAACGCGCCGGCCCGAAGTGCGCTCTTCCGTACGGCCTTCGGCTTCTGCCTGCCGGTGCTGTACGCCGCGCTGCTCACCGGACCGCACCGCTTCCTCTTCTGGACGGTCACCGGTTCGGGGGCGTACGCCACCTTCACCGGCTCCGAACTCCACGTCCTCTTCCGGGGGCTGGCGAACACCCTGATCCTGGCCTTCGCCTGCGCCGGGCTCATCCCGCCCGTCCTGCGCGTCCTGCGGGTCGCCAGGACCGGGGCGGCCGACCTGTGGTTGTGGTTCCTCACCGCGGCGGGCGCGGTGATCCTCGGGTTCCACTTCTTCGGCCACTACTACCTCCAGCTCATGCCGCCGATCGCCCTGCTGGCCACGGCGGCGCTCCAGGTCCTCCCGGCCCGGCGGGCGACCAGGGCGGTCCTCATCTCGGTGGGCACGTGTGCGGTGTTCCTGGCGTGGGGCCTGCTGGCGCCCCGGCCCGAGCTCGCGCACGTACAGAAGGTCGCGAAGGCGGTGAAGGTACGGACGGAGCCCCAGGACCGGGTTCTCGTCTGGGGGATACACCCCGAGGCGTACTGGCTCGCCGACCGAACCCCCGCCAGCCGCTACCTCACGGCGGGCCTGCTCACCAACTACAGCGGCGGCCGCAACGGCCCGCAGGTCGGAGAGAAGTACGCGATGGCGGGCGCCTGGCCCGTCTTCCGCACCGAAATGGCGGCGCGCCCCCCTGCCCTGATCGTCGACGACTCACGCGGGAAACCCTTCGCGCCGGAGCGCGTGCCGACGCTGCGCAGGCTGCTGGCGGACGGGTACGAGGAGCTGACGACGGTCGACGGGGCGGTGCTCTACGTACGTTCCTCCTCGGCGTCGTCCGCGTCGGCGCGCTGAGGCCGCACGGTACGTGGCCCCGCGCACTGGGCGCCGTACGTCTCCACGCGCCGCCTGAGCTCCCGGTCGGCGGTGACGACGAGCACGGCCGCGCCCTTGCCGGTTTCCTCCGCGACCACCTCGACGATACGGTCGTCGCCGCTGCCGGGCGCGGACTCGACCCGTACGCCGGGCACCGGGACGACGCCACGGGCGGCGCCCTCGACGACGAGGACGACCGCGAGGGGACCGGGGTGGCCGGGGAGGCCCTCCTCGGCGTAGACCTGGAGGCGGTCGCGCAGGCGCTCGGCGGCTCCGTGACGGTCGCGCCACCAGCCGTCGGGCACGGATCCGACGACATTGGCAGCGTCCACGACGACCAGAGTTCTCATACCATCCTCATAGCACGAGCGGGACGCGTGAGGCAGGCGCGACCAGGCAAAACGCTATGCTTGTTCGATATTCCGGAGATCCGAAAAGCCGATGTACAGAAGGTTGGCCTGACGCCATGAGGCCGCGGAGCGCGCGTAAGACCGAGCGAATTTCCCCGTCCCCCTCGGGCCCACCGCCCGCGACCGGCCCCGAGACCAGCCGCTGGCTTCCGCGCGGCAAGGACCACCGGCTCACCGCCTACGCCCCCACCGAGGGCGGGCTGCTGCGCTGGACGGAGACCGCCCCGGGCGGCCCGGACTGGACGGGCCCCCTGTTCTTCCCGGCCCCCGGCATCGAACACCTCACCCTCGCCCAGGGCCCCGACGGTTACGTGCACTTCATCGGCCGGCGCCGCATGGGCGACGCCGTGGACCTCGTGCACGCGATCCAGTACCAGACCGGCCGCCCGCTGACCGCCTGGCACTCCCTCGGCAACCCCTACAAGGAGGCCGAGCGCGGCCTCAGAGTCGGCATCCCGGCCGCCACCGTGAACACGGCGGGCTCGGTGCACGTCTTCGTGCGCAACGCGGGGCGCGGCATCCAGATGCGCCGCCAGGCCGCGAACGGCAAGTGGGAGGGCTGGAAGGACCTGAAGGGCAGCAAGGCCCACGACGGTCCGGCGGCGGTGGCCACGTCCTCCGGCACGGTGGAGCTCCTGGTTCCGGCGGAGGGCAGGACCCTGCGCTGGACGCAGGAGAAGCCCGGCGGCGAGCTGACGCAGGCCGAGGACATCCCGTACACCCCGGCGGTCCGCACGGTCACCGGTCTGGAGACCGCCGACGACCGCGTCACGTACTACTCCAACGACAGCGACTCCAAGGGCATCACCGCCCACCGCCCCGGCGGGGAAACCGTCCCCCTGTCCGGCACGCCCGCCGACAGCCCTGTCGCCGCCCTGCGCGCCGGCATAGGCGGCCACGACTGTACGGTCCTCGCCCACCGCGGCCACGACGGCCGGCCCGTGCTGGCGGCCTGTGTGACGCAGGCCGAGAGCGACGGCGTGTGGTGGACCGCCACGGGCGAGGAATGCGTGGGCGCACCGGCGCTCGCGGTCGACGCGACGGGCCGCGTGGTCCTCGCGGTGATCGGCCGGGACGGCGCGCTGCACGTGGCCCGCCAGAAGCCGGAGGAGACGGGCCTGGCTCTGGCGGCCTGGACCCGCGTCTGACCCGCCCGCGCCCCGACGGACCGAGCCCGGCACACCTTTCGGTGTACCGGGCTCAGTCGCGTACAGAAGAGGTTACGCGGGGACGCTCGCCACGCCCTGCGGCAGGAACTTCTTGCCGTTCACGCGCTCCGAGTAGCCCTCACGGTCCAGGTACGGCGTGATGCCGCCCAGGTGGAAGGGCCAGCCGGCGCCGGTGATCAGGCAGAGGTCGATGTCCTGCGCCTCGGCGACGACACCCTCCTCCAGCATGAGCCCGATCTCCTGCGCCACGGCCTCCATGACGCGGGTACGGACCTGCTCCTCGGTCAGGACGGTGTCGCCCTGCTTGAGGAGAGCGGCCACCTCGGGGTCCAGCTCGGGCTTCCCCGAGTCGTACACGTAGAAGCCGCGCTTTCCGGCCTTGACGACCGCCGCCAGGTTCGGCGACACCGTGAAGCGCTCCGGGAAGGCGCGGTTCAGGGTCTCCGAGACGTGCAGACCGATGGCCGGGCCGACCAGCTCAAGCAGCACCAGCGGGGACATCGGCAGACCGAGGGGCTCGACGGCCTTCTCGGCGACCTCGACCGGGGTGCCCTCGTCGATGGTGTTCTGGATCTCGCCCATGAAGCGGGTGAGGATGCGGTTCACCACGAACGCCGGGGCGTCCTTGCAGAGCACAGCGGTCTTCTTGAGCTTGCGGGCGACGCCGAAGGCGGTGGCCAGCGAGGCGTCGTCGGTCTGCTCGCCGCGCACGATCTCCAGGAGCGGGAGGATCGCGACCGGGTTGAAGAAGTGGAAGCCGACGACCCGCTCGGGGTGCTTCAGCTTCGACGCCATCTCGCTCACCGACAGCGAGGAGGTGTTGGTGGCGAGGATCGCGTGCGCCGGGGCGACCGCCTCGACCTCCGCGAACACCTGCTGCTTGACGCCCATCTCCTCGAAGACGGCCTCGATGATGAAGTCGGCGTCGGAGAATCCCTCGGCCTTGTCCAGCACACCGGAGACCAGGCCCTTGAGGCGGTTGGCCTTGTCCTGGTTGATGCGGCCCTTGCCGAGCAGCTTGTCGATCTCGGCGTGGACGTAGCCCACGCCCTTGTCGACGCGCTCCTGGTCGATGTCGGTCAGTACGACCGGCACCTCCAGGCGGCGCAGGAACAGCAGCGCAAGCTGCGAGGCCATCAGGCCCGCGCCGACGACGCCCACCTTGGTGACCGGACGCGCCAGCGACTTGTCCGGCGCACCGGCCGGGCGCTTGGCACGCTTCTGGACCAGGTTGAAGGCGTAGATGCCGCTGCGCAGCTCGCCGCCCATGATCAGGTCGGCGAGAGCGGTGTCCTCGGCGTCGAAGCCGACGCTCAGGTCGCCGTCCTTCGCCGCCGCGATGATCTCCAGCGCGCGGTACGCCGCGGGGGCCGCGCCGTGCACCTTGGAGTCGGCGATGGCCTTGCCGCGTGCGACGGCCTGGTCCCAGGCCTCGCCGCGGTCGATCTCCGGCCGTACGACCTCGAGCTCGCCGCGCAGCACGGAAGCCGTCCAGATCAGCGACTGCTCCAGGAAGTCCGCGCCCTCGAAGATCGCGTCGGCGATCCCGAGCTCGAAGACCTGCTTGCCCTTGAGCTGCTTGTTCTGGTTGAGCGAGTTCTCAATAATGACCGAAACCGCTCGGTCGGCGCCGATCAGGTTCGGCAGCAGCGCGCAGCCGCCCCAGCCCGGAACGAGGCCGAGGAAGACCTCGGGCAGCGAGAAGGCGGGCAGCGCGGCCGAGACCGTGCGGTAGGTGCAGTGCAGGCCGACCTCGACGCCACCGCCCATCGCGGCACCGTTGTAGTACGCGAAGGTCGGGACAGCGAGCCCGGACAGACGGCGGAAGACGTCGTGCCCGCCCTTGCCGATCGCCAGCGCGTCCTCGTGCCGCTTCAGCAGCTCGACGCCCTTGAGGTCGGCGCCGACCGCGAAGATGAACGGCTTGCCGGTGAGGCCGACGCCGACGATGGAGCCCTCGGCGGCCTCCTTCTCGACCTGGTCGATGGCGGTGTTCAGGTTCGCCAGGGACTGCGGTCCGAAGGTGGTCGGCTTGGTGTGGTCGAAGCCGTTGTCCAGCGTGATCAGCGCGAACCGGCCGCCCGCGGCGGAGCCGCTATCGGACGCCGTGCCGGGCAGTTCGAAGTGCCGTACGTGGGCGCTGGTGACGACCTCGTCGGGGAACAGCTCAGCCGCACCCTTCAAAAGCTCAGCGGTCGTGCTCACTTGCTGCCTCCGGCGTCCTTGTGGTTCGGGTTTTCCCAGATCACGGTGGCGCCCATGCCGAAGCCGACGCACATCGTGGTGAGGCCGTAGCGGACCTCCGGCTGCTCCTCGAACTGGCGGGCCAGCTGCGTCATCAGACGCACACCGGAGGAGGCCAGCGGGTGACCGTAGGCGATGGCGCCGCCGTACTGGTTGACGCGCGCGTCGTCGTCGGCGATGCCGTAGTGCTCCAGGAACGCGAGGACCTGGACCGCGAAGGCCTCGTTGATCTCGAAGAGGTTGATGTCCTCGATCGACAGACCGGCCTTCGCGAGGGCCTTCTCGGTCGCCGGGATCGGGCCGTAGCCCATGACCTCGGGCTCCACGCCGGCGAAGGCGTACGAGACGAGGCGCATCTTCACCGGGAGGTTGTTCTCGCGGGCGAAGTCCTCGGAGGCGATGATCGAGGCGGTGGCGCCGTCGTTGAGACCGGCCGCGTTACCGGCGGTGACGTTGCCGTGGACGCGGAACGGCGTCTTCAGGTTCGCCAGCGACTCCAGGGTGGTGCCCGGACGCATCGGCTCGTCGGCGGTGACCAGACCCCAGCCGGTCTCGCCGACATCGGCGTTGGTGCGGCGCACCGAGACCGGCACCAGGTCCTGCTGGATCTTGCCGTCGGCGTACGCCTTGGCGGCCTTCTCCTGCGAGCGCACGGCGTATTCGTCGGCGCGCTGCTTGGTGATGCTCGGGTAGCGGTCGTGCAGGTTCTCGGCGGTCATGCCCATGAACAGGGCGGACTCGTCGACGAGCTTCTCCGACACGAAGCGCGGGTTCGGGTCGACGCCCTCGCCCATGGGGTGGCGGCCCATGTGCTCGACACCACCGGCGATGACGGCGTCGTACGCGCCGAAGGCGATCGACCCGGCGGTCGCGGTGACGGCGGTCAGCGCGCCGGCGCACATGCGGTCGATGGAGTAGCCCGGAACGGACTGCGGCAGCCCGGCGAGGATGCCGGCGGTACGGCCGAGGGTCAGGCCCTGGTCACCGATCTGCGTGGTCGCGGCGATGGCGACCTCGTCGATCTTCGCGGGGTCGAGGGCCGGGTTGCGGCGCAGCAGCTCCCGGATCGCCTTCACGACGAGATCGTCGGCGCGGGTCTCGTGGTAGATGCCCTTCGGGCCCGCCTTGCCGAACGGGGTGCGGACGCCGTCGACGAAGACGACATCCCTGACGGTACGAGGCACGATTGGCTCTCCTCCAGGGTGCGGGGTGGCACTGCTGCACACACGGCACGCCGCGTGGGCGTGCTGCGTACCGCCATGCTACTTGCGGGTAACCAAGCTGCCCAGCCCCCACGGCCGGAGCGGCGAACGTCACACGACGAAGCCCCCGGCCGAGGACGGCCGGGGGCTCAGGTTCGGGGACGCTCAGGTCGCGGCCGTCACGGCCAGCGCCTGGGTCATCAGCGGCGACACCAGCTCCACCTGCCACGGGCGCGCGCCGTAGGACGCCAGCGCGGCCGCCACCGCGTCCGTCGTCGCGTCCTTCGGCGGCTCCCAGCAGACCCGCCGCACCGTGTCCGGCGTGATCAGGTTCTCCTGGGGCATGTTCAGCTCCTCCGCGAGCGCGGACACAGCGGCCCGCGCGGCCGACAGGCGAGCCGCCGCGGCCGGGTCCTTGTCCGCCCAGGAACGCGGCGGAGGCGGGCCGGTGACTGCCGCACCCGGCTGCGGAAGCTCCGAGTCCGGCAGCGCCTTGGCACGGTCGATCGTCTGCTGCCACTGCTCCAGCTGCCGGCGCCCCATGCGGTGGCCGAACCCGGGCAGTACGGACAGCGCCTGTACGTTCGCCGGCACGGCCAGCGCCGCCTCGACGATCGCGGTGTCGCTCAGCACCTTGCCGGGTGACACGTCACGCCGCTGGGCGATCCGGTCCCGCGCGTTCCACAGCTCCCGCACGATCGCCATCTGCCGCCGGCGGCGCACCTTGTGCATTCCCGACGTACGACGCCACGGGTCCTTGCGGGGCGGCGCGGGCGGGGCCGACGCGATGGCGTCGAACTCCTGGCGGGCCCACTCCAGCTTCCCCTGCCGGTCGAGCTCCTTCTCCAGCGCGTCCCGCAGATCGACGAGCAGCTCCACGTCGAGCGCGGCGTAACGCAGCCAGGGCTCGGGCAGCGGGCGGGTGGACCAGTCGACCGCGGAGTGGCCCTTCTCCAGGGCGTACCCGAGGACGGACTCGACCATCGCGCCCAGGCCGACGCGCGGGAAGCCCGCGAGCCGGCCCGCCAGCTCGGTGTCGAAGAGCCGCGTCGGCATCATGCCTATTTCGCGCAGGCACGGAAGGTCCTGCGTGGCGGCGTGCAGGATCCACTCGCTGCCGGCGAGGGCTTCGCCCAGGCCGGAGAGGTCGGGGCAGCCGACCGGATCGATCAGCGCACTGCCCGCGCCCTCACGGCGCAGCTGCACGAGGTAGGCGCGCTGCCCGTACCGGTACCCGGACGCGCGCTCGGCGTCGACGGCTACGGGCCCAGTGCCACGGGCGAAAGCCGCGATGACTTCATCAAGGGCCTCTTGCGTGGCAACCACCGGCGGAATGCCTTCGCGAGGCTCCAACAAGGGGATCGGCGCCGTCTCGACGTCGACCGGGGGGGCGCCCCCGGGGTTTCGCAGGTCTGGCTCTGCTGCGGTCTCTTGGGCGTCGGTCACGTGTAAAGGGTATCTGCACGAGCGAACGCCTGACCTGCACTCGTGCTCGAAACTGCGGGTGACCTGCGAAAACCAGTCGCGGTCCGATGCCCCCCGAATGTGCCCTTTCCGGGCGCCGCAATGGGGTGCGCCCGCCGGCGGAACGTTCCGTCGACGGGCGCCTGAGGGGAAGAACCGGTCAGTGAATGATTCCGGTTCGCAGGGCCACCGCGACCATTCCGGCACGGTCGCCCGTGCCGAGCTTGCGTGCGATGCGGGCGAGGTGGCTTTTGACCGTCAGGGCGGAGAGGCCCATCGAGACGCCGATCGCCTTGTTCGACTGGCCTTCCGCGACCAGCCTGAGCACCTCGACCTCGCGGCCGGAGAGCTCTCGGTAGCCGCCCGGGTGGCTCGGGGCACCCGGGGGGCGGCGGTGCATTCGTGCGGCCGCGGCGCCGATGGGGGCGGCGCCGGGGCGGGTGGGGTGCCCGATGTTGTTGCGCGTACCGGTGACGACGTAGCCCTTGACGCCGCCCGCGAGGGCGTTGCGTACGGCGCCGATGTCGTCGGCGGCGGAGAGGGCGAGCCCGTTGGGCCAGCCCGCGGCGCGGGTTTCGGACAGCAGGGTCAGCCCGGAACCGTCGGGCAGGTGGACGTCGGCAACGCAGATGTCGCGCGGGCTGCCGACGCGGGGGCGTGCCTCCGCGATGGACGACGCCTCGATGACGTCACGTACTCCAAGGGCCCACAGATGGCGGGTGACGGTGGAGCGGACGCGTGGGTCGGCCACGACGACCATGGCCGTCGGCTTGTTAGGGCGGTAGGCGACCAGGCTTGCGGGCTGCTCGAGGAGAACGGACACCAGGCCTCCTGGGGGAGTGGCGGAACTCGCCGGCTCGGGGTGAAGCCGGGGGGAACCGTGCTGAAGGGTCATCAACCTCTTCGGCAGCAGGGCCGCTCGCCTTTAGGGAAAGATCACGATTTGGTGCGTAACAATTCGGGCAATTCGGACGAGTGATCGATCATGTGAAGAATTGGCGGCCCGGGCACACGAAAGAGGGCGCGCCCCCGTCCGTGCGCCCCCACGTCTCCTGCTAAGGCGCCTGCGGGCCCCGCCGCTGCGGCAGCGACACCACACCCGCGTCCACCGGACCCGGCCCGTGGCCGGTCACCGGAGGCAGCCCGGCGATCTGCGCCAACAGGTCGCACCAGGCCGCCAGATGCGCCGCCGTGTCCGGCACCCCGCCGCGCCCCTCGCGGGGCGTCCACGACGCCCTGATCTCGATCTGCGTGGCGGGCCTGCGCTCGGCCAGGCCACCGAAGTAGTACGAGCCGGCCCGCGTCACGGTGCCGCTCGCCTCCGCGTACGACAGACCGCGTGCCTCCAGCGCGCCCGTCAGCCAGGACCAGCTCACCTCGGGAAGCAGCGGATCGGCCGCCATCTCCGGCTCCAGTTCCGCCCGTACGAGCGTCACCAGCCGGAAGGTGCCGTGCCAGGCGTCGTGCCCCGCCGGGTCGTGCAGCAGCACCAGCCGCCCGTCCGCCAGGTCCTCGTCGCCGTGCACGACAGCCGCTTCCAGCGCGTACGCGTACGGCGCGAGTCGCTGGGGGGCGCGGGTGGGGTCCACCTCCACCTCGGGACGCAGGCGCGCCGAGCGCAGGGCCTCGACCGCTTGACGGAACGCGGGCGGGGCGGAGTCGCCCCCCGCGCCGCCCCTGTCGTCAGCCTCATCCTCATCCGAAAGTCGTCCCTGAGCCGGAGCCATGCGGGGAAGAGTAGGCGGAACGCGAGCCTCGCGCAGGGAAGGACACCCGCCCCGCGACACCCGCTTCGGCCCGCGTGCGAAGATTTGGGCGTGAGTGCCAATGACCGCCGCCCCGTGGGCAGCCCGCAGAGCCAGACGTACGACTCGGCCTTCCTCAAGGCGTGCAGGCGCGAGCCGGTGCCGCACACGCCGGTCTGGTTCATGCGGCAGGCGGGGCGCTCGCTGCCGGAGTACCTGAAGGTGCGCGAGGGCATCCCGATGCTGGAGTCGTGCATGCGGCCGGAGCTGGTCACCGAGATCACGCTGCAGCCCGTACGCCGTCACGGCGTCGACGCGGCCATTTTCTTCAGCGACATCGTGGTGCCGCTGAAGGCGATCGGTATCGACCTGGACATCAAGCCGGGAGTCGGCCCTGTCATCGCCGAGCCGATCCGTACGCGGGCCGACCTGGCCCGGCTGCGGGACCTCACGCCGGACGACGTCGCGTACGTCACCGAGGCGATCGGAATGCTCACGCGAGAGCTCGGGTCCACTCCGCTCATCGGATTCGCGGGCGCGCCTTTCACCCTCGCGAGTTACCTCGTGGAGGGCGGTCCTTCGCGCAACCACGAGCACACGAAGGCGCTGATGTACGGCGACCCGCAGCTGTGGGCCGATCTCCTCGACCGGCTCGCGGAGATCACCGGCGCCTTCCTGAAGGTGCAGATCGAGGCCGGCGCGTCCGCGGTGCAGCTCTTCGACTCCTGGGTCGGCGCGATCGCCCCCGCCGACTACACGCGCTCGGTGATGCCCGCTTCCGCGAAGGTCTTCGACGCGGTGGCGTCGTACGGCGTACCGCGCATCCACTTCGGGGTGGGCACGGGCGAGCTGCTGGGCCTGATGGGCGAGGCCGGTGCGGATGTCGTCGGCGTCGACTGGCGCGTCCCGATGGACGAGGCGGCGCGGCGCGTCGGCCCCGGCAAGGCGCTCCAGGGCAACCTCGACCCGGCCGTCCTCTTTTCGACGCCGGACGCGGTCATGGCGAAGACCGACGAGGTGCTGGCTGCGGCGGCGGGCCTCGAAGGCCACATCTTCAACCTGGGCCACGGTGTCCTGCCGACGACCGACCCCGACGCCCTGACCCGCCTGACGGAGTACGTCCACACGCGCACGGCGCGCTAGGAGCTGACCGCCTGCGGCGGGCCTTTTCCCCACCCCGCCCCTTCCCGGCTGTGACATTTGCGGCTTCGCCGCGGGGGGCTCCGCCCCAGACCCCGCTCCTCAAACGCCGGAGGGGCTGGATATGCCGGGCAGGGGCGAGATTCGCGGCCCTGGCCGCAAAACTCGGCCCGCCCTGGCGGCAGCCAGCCTGCCCGCGCTGCGGTAACCATCCAGCCCGTCCGGCGTTTGAGGACACGCCCGTAGGGCGTCCGGGGTCTGGGGTTTGCCCCAGGTCGGGAAGGGGCGGGTAGGGGAACAGCCCCGCACGGCTCCGCGTCCCCTACGCTCCCCCCTCCCGTACCGCCGCCACCGCCTTGCGCGCCGCCACCAGGACCGGGTCCCACACGGGGGAGAACGGCGGGGCGTAGCCCAGATCCAGGGCCGTCATCTGCTCCACCGTCATGCGGGCGTGGAGAGCTACCGCCGCGATGTCGACCCGCTTGCCCGCCCCCTCCCGGCCCACGATCTGCACCCCGAGCAGCCGCCCCGTACGCCGCTCCGCCGTCATCTTCACCGTCATCGGCGACGCGCCGGGGTAGTACCCCGCACGGCTCGTGGACTCGATCGTCGCCGTCACGAACTGCAGGCCCTCCGCCCGTGCGTCCTTCTCACGCAGCCCGGTCCGCGCGATCTCCAGATCGCACACCTTGCTGACCGCCGTGCCGACGACACCAGGGAACGTCGCGTAGCCGCCCCCCACGTTCGACCCGATCACCTGACCGTGCTTGTTCGCGTGCGTGCCGAGCGCGATGTGGCGCCGGCGGCCCGAGACGAGGTCGAGCACCTCCACGCAGTCGCCGCCCGCCCAGATGTTGTCGTGGCCCACGACGCGCATGGAGAGGTCGGTGACCAGCCCGCCGTACGAGCCGACCGGCAGGCCCGCGTCCCGCGCCAGAGTGGTCTCCGGTTCCACGCCGATGCCCAGGACCACGACGTCCGCCGGGTAGGTCTCCGCGTCCGTGGCGACCGCCCTGACGCGCCCGTCGTCGCCGGTCAGGACCTTGGTCACCTCGGCGCCCGAGACGGTCGTGATGCCCATGCCGTTCATCGCCTCGTGGACGAGGCGGCCCATGTCCGGGTCGAGGGTGGCCATCGGCTGCTCGCCCCGGTTCAGGACGGTCACCTCGTACCCGCGCCCGACCAGCGCCTCCGCCATCTCGACGCCGATGTACCCCGCCCCGACGACAACCGCGCGCCGCCCCTTCGTCCGCTCCAGCGTGCCGATCAGCGCCTGGCCGTCGTCGAGGGTCTGCACGCCGTGCACGCCCGGCGCGTCGATGCCCGGCAGGGGCGGGCGCACCGGCCGGGCGCCGGTCGCCACCACCAGCTTGTCGAAGCCGGTCCAGGACTCGGCGCCCGATTCGAGGTCGCGCGAACGGACCCGGCCACCCGCCACGTCGATGTCGGTGACCTCGGTGCGGATCCGCAGGTCGATGTCGCGCGTCCGGTGCTCCTCGGGCGTACGGGCGATGAGGTCGTCCCGGTCCGGGACGGCTCCACCGACCCAGTACGGGATCCCGCAGGCCGAGTACGACGAGAAGTGGCCGCGCTCGAAGGCCACGATCTCCAGCTCGTCCGGGCCCTTGAGCCTGCGGGCCTGCGATGCGGCGGACATGCCCGCCGCATCGCCGCCGATGACCACCAGTCGCTCCGCCGCTGCCATGCGTGTCCGTCCCCTCGTCAGTACGTACTGCCGTCAGGACACGCTAAGGGTTACTCCTGCGGCCGCGGCCTCTCCTGCGGCTCCCCGGCGGGCGCCAGCACCTGTGCCCCCCGCTGCGGCAGGCGGCCCCGCAGCAGCCGCCACAGCGCGTACAGCAGCGCGAGCGCCGCCGCGAACGGCGCCACCGCGCCGAGCGCCATCGCGACCCACTTCAGGGTCGTGGTGAACGCGTCCCAGCCGCCACCGAGCGCGTCCAGGAAACCGGGGTCGTCGTCCTCCCGGGCGGTCTCCTTCGCTTCGGGCTCGGAGAGTTCGAGGGTGATGGTCGCCATGGCCGTACGGTCCTTCAGCGACGCCTGCTGCGCGAGCAGCGCCTCCAGCTCCGTCTGACGGGTGTTCAGCTCCCCTTCCAGCATGACCACATCGCTGAGATCGGTCGCCCGGTCCATCATGTCCCGCACCCGCGCGACGCTCGTCCGCTGCGACTTGACGCGGCTCTCGACGTCCACCACCTGGTCGGTGACGTCCTTGGCGTCGGCCTTGCGGTTGAGGAGCTTGCCGGTGCCGGTGAGCTCCTTCAGTATGGCGTCGTACTCCTCCTGCGGGACGCGCAGCACGATGCGGGAGTAGACGTGGCTGTCGTCGATCCGCTCGGTGCTCTCGTTGCCGACGACACCCCCGGCGTTCTCCGCCGCCGCACGGGCCGTGGCGAGCGCCTTCGTGGCGCTCTCGACCTCGACGGAGAGGGTCGCGGTACGGATGACGTGGGTCTTGGCGAGCGGTGGCTTCTTCGCCCCGGCCTGATCGGCGGGTTTCTGCGCCCCGGCCCCGGCCCCGGTCCCCGCATCGGTGTCGGCGCCGCTGCCGGCCGCCCGCTCCTCCTGCCCTCCGCCCTTGCTGTCGGCCGCCGCGCCCCGGGCGCTGTCCCTGGCGGCGCCGTTGTCGCTCGCGCCGCATCCGCCGACCGCGAGTGAAGCGGTGAGCAGAGCGGCCGCCAGGGCCGTGAGCGACCGGTGCCCGGACGTACGTGCTGCACGCATGTCGGTTCCCCCCGAACGTCGTTGTGGGTGTTGCGGATTCGACGTACGGGGCGGGGGAGGGGGTTGCCGTTTTCCGGTCCCGAAGCGGTCACGGTCAGGACTCGTTCCGGGTTTGAGAGAGTGGACCCCATGAACGTGGAATCTCGTACGGGCCATGTCGTCGTCATCGGCGGTGGCATCTCCGGGCTCGCCGCCGCCCACCGGCTGGTCGGCGCCGGTGCCCGCGTGACCCTGCTGGAGGCGACGGACCGGCTCGGCGGCAAGCTCCTGGCGGGCGAGATCGCGGGTGCGCCCGTCGACCTGGGTGCCGAGTCGATGCTCGCCCGGCGGCCCGAGGCGGTCGCCCTCGCGCGCGAGGTGGGGCTCGGGGACCGTCTCCAGCCGCCCGCCACCGCCACGGCGTCGCTGTGGAACCGGGGCGTGCTCACCCCGATGCCGAAGGGGCACGTCATGGGCGTGCCCGGCGACCCGTCGGTGCTAGGCGGAGTCCTGTCCGCCGACGGCCTCGCGCGGATGCGCCGCGACCACGAGCTGCCGCGCACCGACGTCGGCGACGACATCGCGCTCGGCGAGTACGTCGCGGCCCGCCTCGGCCGCGAGGTCGTCGACCGGCTGGTGGAACCGCTGCTGGGCGGCGTGTACGCCGGTGATGTGTACCGCACCTCGATGCGCGCCGCCGTACCGCAGCTCTTCGAGGCGGCGCGTACGTACGACTCGCTCCTCGACGGCGTACGGGAGATCCAGCGCAGGGCCTCCGCGAACCAGCAGACCGGCCCCGTCTTCATGGGCATCGAGGGGGGCGTGGGTACCCTGCCCGACGCCGTCGCGGACGCGGTGCGGGCCAAGGGCGGCGAGGTTCTGCTCCGGACCCCCGTGCTCGGGCTGACGCGCGGCGCCGACGGCTGGCAGGTGCGTACCGACGAGCGGGTGATCACGGCCGGCTCCGTCGTCCTCGCGGCCCCCGCCTGGGCCGCCTCCGCGCTGCTCGCCGCCGAGTCACCGGCCGCGGCCGCCGAGCTGGCCGCCGTCGAGTACGCGTCGATGGCCCTGGTCACCATGGCCTTCCGGCGCCGGGACGTGCAGTCGTCGCTGCCGGAGGGCTCAGGATTCCTCGTGCCGCCCGTGGACGGGCGCACGATCAAGGCGTCGACGTTCTCGACCCGCAAGTGGGGGTGGGTGGACGCCGCCGCGCCCGACCTGTTCGTCCTGCGCACCTCCATCGGGCGCTACGGCGAGGAGGACCACCTGCACCGCGAGGACGACGAGCTGGTGGAGGTGTCACTGCGCGACCTGGGTGCGGCCACCGGGCTCGCCGCCCGGCCCGTCGCCACCGAGGTCACCCGCTGGATCGGCGGCCTGCCGCAGTACCCCGTCGGCCACCCCGACCGGGTCGCGCGGGTGCGCGGCGAAGTCGCGAAGCTGCCCGGACTGCGGGTCTGCGGGGCGGCGTACGACGGTGTGGGCATCCCCGCGTGCGTCGCGAGCGGGTGGCGCGCCGCCGACGAGATCATGCTCACCCCGGACCCGGCGCGGGGCACGGATCAGGGCGCGGGAGAATAGGGACATGACTGATGCTCCGGAGACTGTGACATCCCCCCGAGGCCCGAACGCCGGCAAGAAGGCCAAGGACCTCAACGACGTCATCCGCTACACCCTGTGGTCCGTCTTCAAGCTGCGCGACGTCCTCCCCGAGGACCGGGCCGGGTACGCGGACGAGGTGCAGGAGCTGTTCGACCAGCTCGCTGCCAAGGACGTCACCGTGCGCGGCACGTACGACGTGTCGGGGCTGCGCGCCGACGCGGACGTCATGATCTGGTGGCACGCGGAGACCGCCGACCAGCTCCAGGAGGCGTACAACCTCTTCCGCCGCACCAGGCTGGGCCGCGCGCTGGAGCCGGTCTGGTCGAACATGGCGCTGCACCGCCCCGCCGAGTTCAACAAGTCGCACATCCCGGCCTTCCTGGCCGACGAGACCCCGCGCAACTACGTCTCGGTCTACCCCTTCGTGCGCTCGTACGACTGGTACCTGCTGCCCGACGAGGACCGTCGCCGCATGCTCGCCGACCACGGCAAGATGGCGCGCGGCTTCCCGGACGTGCGCGCCAACACGGTCGCCTCGTTCTCGCTCGGTGACTACGAGTGGCTGCTGGCGTTCGAGGCCGACGAGCTCTACCGCATCGTCGACCTGATGCGCCACCTGCGCGCCTCCGAGGCCCGCATGCACGTGCGCGAAGAAGTGCCGTTCTACACGGGTCGGCGCAAGTCGGTCGCAGACCTGGTGGCGGGCCTCGCCTGAGCGGCGGCCCACCACCCCCGACCCGGAAGATCAGACGGTGGGCGCAGGCTCCTTCGCCACTGCCCGCTTGTCCAGCGACACCGGGTTCGGCTCCCGGTGCGGCGCGCATTGCGCGCGCCGCACCGGCGTCCGACCGGTCAGGAGATACGTCTCCAGGTGACCGTTGACGCACTTGTTCCCGCCGCCGCCGATACCGTGCGTCCCCGCGTCCCGCTCCGTGACCAGCGCGGAGCCGGCCAGCCGCCGCTGAAGTTCCAGCGCGCCCGGATACGGCGTCGCCGCGTCCCGCTCGGCGGCCAGGATCAGCGTCGGGGGCAGCTCACCCGGCCGCGTACCGACGTCCAGGGGCTCCTGGCGCGGAGCGCTCCAGTACGCGCACGGCAGGTTCATCCACGCGTTCGCCCACGTCTCGAAGGGTGCGCGCTCCGCCAGCAGACTGTTGTCGCGGTCCCACACCCACCACTCGGTCGGCCAGGGCGCGTCATTGCACTCGACGGCGGTGTAGACGGCCTTGCCGTTCTCGTCGTCCTTCGCCGACTCGGGCCTCGGTGACGCCTGCTCGATCAGCGGCTTCGGGTTGCCCTTCAGGTACTCCGAAAGCGCCGTGGCACGCATCGCCCAGTAGTCGTCGTAGTAACCGGCGCTGAGCAGCGCGGACTGGAGCTGACCGGGGCCCACCTTGCCGCCCGCCGGTTCGCGGGCGAGCCGGGCGCGCGCCTTCTCGTAGCTGAGCTGGACCGCGTCGGGCGTGGCGCCCAGGCGGTACGTCCTGTCGTGCTTGGCGACCCAGGTGCGGAAGTCCTTCCAGCGCCCCTCGAAGGCGAGCGACTGGTCGAGGTTGTTGCGGTACCAGATCTGCCCGGGGGCGGGATTGACGGCCGAGTCGAAGACCATGCGGCGTACGTGGGAGGGGAAGAGCGTCGCGTACAGCGCGCCGAAGTAGGTGCCGTACGACGCGCTCATGAAGGTCAGCTCCTTCTCGCCGAGCGCCGCCCGCAGCACGTCCAGGTCGCGGGCGTTGTTGAGCGACGTGTAGTGGCGCAGCGCGCTGCCCGCCGTGCGGGCACAGCCGTCGGCGTACGCCTTGGCCTGGGCTTTGCGCTCCTCCTTGTACGCGAAGGAAGGGTGCGTCGGGGCCTGGCTGGGAGCCTGGACGAGCTCCGACGGCTTCTGGCAGGACAGCGGGGCCGAGCGGCCGACGCCGCGCGGAGCGTAGCCGACGAGGTCGTACGCCGCGCCGATCCGCTTCCACTCGGGCAGGACGCCCGCCATCGGGAAGAACATGCCGGACGCGCCGGGGCCGCCGGGGTTGTAGACGAGCGCGCCCTGGCGTGCGGCGGGCTTCCCGGTCGCGCGGGCGCGGCTGACGGTCAGTGAGATCTGGCGGCCGCCGGGGTCGGCGTAGTCGAGGGGGACCTTGACCGTGCCGCACCTGACGTGTTTGGGCAGGCCCTCGGACGCGGGGCAGGCGCCGAAGGCGATGCCGGCGGCGGCCGCGCGGTGGGCGGCGCGCGCGGTGCCGCGGGCCTCGGGGGAGGCGGCGGACTCGGCGCTGCCGGCGGGGGCGGCGACGAGGGCGGTCAGGACCAGGGAGCCGACGGATGCCAGGGTCCCGTACATGGCCAGTGCTCTCATCGCGTTCCCTTCGCGTGCGGTGCGGGACAAAAGGGATACTTGGCGGGGGAGTTGGCGAAGTAAAGCACCGGTGGGCGGTGTCGGGGTCAATGACCCCGACGAGCCGCGAGGGCGGCACGCAGGTGCGGATCGTCGACAGCGCGTACGCCGAGACGGGCGACGGCGGTGAGGAACGCGCGCTCACCGGCGCAGTGGCCGGGCGTGAGCGCGTCGAGCACCCGCCGGCCGGCGGGGGAGGCCCAGCCGGTGTACGGGTGGATCTCGAACCGGGCGATGGCCAGGCAGCCCAGGCTGAGGCCGAGCGGGAGCGCGAACCAGGCGGCGACCAGGCCCCGGCCCGCGGCCTGCTCCTGACCCGGCAGCAGCAGGGACGCGGCGGCCAGGGCCAGGACGAGCAGGGTCGCGGCCCACACGGACCGTACTGCGGAGGCGAGGGGGGCGCGTACGGCGTCGGGGACGGCGAGGCCCGCGGAGACCAGGCGGTCGGCCACGGCCCGTACGGCGTCGGCGGTGGTCGTGGCCCAGGTTCGGCGGGTCGCTCCGCCGCCTGTCAGGAGCTGCTGCCGCAGCTGGAGCCCGAGCTGCAACTCGAACCGGAGCTCGAACTGCAACTGGATCCGCTGCTGCTGCCGCAGCTCGACCCGCCGGAGCCGCTGGAGCAACTGGAACCGCCCGATCCGGAGCCCGAATTCCCCGAGCTGCTGCCACAGCTCGAAGCGCCGGAGGCGGAGCCTGCGCACCAGACCATGGCGGCGGCCGCGTAAGTGGTGCTGCTGCCGCTGTCCGGCGACGGCGTACGGGAGGTGGTGCGGGAGCCGCCCGGTGTCAGCCGCGCCGCCGTGTGCAACTGCTCCCACAGGGCGCGGTCGGGCAGCGCCCGCAGGCCGCGCACCGCGACGAGGTGGCCCGAGGTGGTCCAGTGCACGTGCGAGGCGGCGTACGCGGCGGCCGCCGCGCGGCCCGCCGGGGTGACACGGGCGGCCGCCCGGCCGGCGTTGACGGCACCGCACACGATTCCCCAGACCAGCGCGGGCAGCACCAGGATGATGAACGGGACGGCGAAATGCCCCGCGACGCTCACCGCGATCGCGGTCACGATGCACGCGGGCACACCGAGTATGCAGGCCAGCAGCAGGACGATACTGCCGATGCGCCACTTGCGGCCGGCCTGCGGCGGCACCATCAGGCCGCGGAACGCGAGGCTGTCGCCGATCTCCTGCACCGCCTCGCCGCGCATGACGGCGTGCCGCAGGTTGTGCAGCGCGCCGTTGGGCGCGGCGGCGAGTTCGGCGTACACGCTCCGCTCCACCGGGTCGTGGGCGACGGTGCTCTGCGCCGAGACGACGCCGGGGCCGCCGATCGCGAGGCGGCCGTCGGAGCACATGGTGGCGAGTGCGGTGTCCACGACCCTGGAGGGGCCGCCGTTCAGGAACGCGACCTCCATGAGGTCGTGGATGCGGACGGGCCCGGTGCCGGCCGGGCCGCGGCGGAGGGCGGAGGTGCCCCGGAACAGGATGATCGAGGCCGCCACGATGGCGAGCGTGATGAGCAGGGCGAGGACGGTCGTGGTCATCGGCGCGTCACTTCCTGACGAGTGCGGCACGCGCCGCACGGACGAATCGGGTGGTACGGCGGGGAGGGCGCGGGCCCGCGCGGTCCTGCCACCAGACGGTCAACCGCCTGCGGGCGGCCTCGTCCCCGGCCCGGCCGGTGGCCAGCAGGTGCTCGGCGAAGTCGAGCGCGTCGCGCCGGTAACCGGCCGACATGGGCCGGGACTTGGCATACGCGAGGAACGCGTCGCGGTAGGCGGCGGCCCCCAGGAGCTCTGCGAGCTCCGGGGCGACCTTGGCCACGACGTCGGCCCGCTTCCCGGCGAGCGCACGGCTCTGGACGCGCAGGCGCGCGGAGTCGAAGCCGGCGGGGACGGGGGTTGCGGCGACGAGGGCGGAAAGAAGCGCGGCCTGCGCGAGCGCGACCCGGGTACGGGCGTCGTCACCCCGCCCCGCCCCCGCCCCTTCCCGAGACCGGGGGTGGCCCTCCAGCACCCCGACGAGGCGGGCCTCGCCGCGCTCGGGAGCGGCGGGGGGCGTGGTCTCCGGCCGCCCGGCGCGCTGTGCCGGGGGCGTCAGGGCTGTGCGGATTTTCGTCAGTTCCCTGGCCAGGTCCTCCGGGGGCGGGAAGTTGTCGTCGCGCTCCAGGAGGACGCCCGGCGGGTCCGTGCGGGAGCGGAGGTCCGTCAGGATGTCGAGGACCGGCCGGGGCACGGGGTGGGCGTGCGTGTCGTGCCAGACGCCGTCCTTCTCGATGCCGCCCGCCACGTGGACGTACGCGATCGCCTCCACCGGGAGCTCGTCGAGCGCCGCCGAAGGATCCTCGCCGCGGTTCACGTGGTTGGTGTGGAGGTTGGCCACGTCGATCAGGAGGCGGACGCCGGTCCGGGACACCAGCTCCGCCAGGAACTGGCCCTCCGTCATGTCCTCGTCCGGCCAGTTGATCAGCGCCGCTATGTTCTCCAGCGCCAGCGGCACCGGCAGCGAGTCCTGCGCGATGCGCACGTTCTCGCACAGTACGTCGAGCGCGTCCCAGGTGCGCGGCACCGGGAGCAGGTGCCCGGCCTCCAGAAGCGGGCTTGCCGTGAGGGGGCCTCCCGCCCGTACGAACGCGATGTGCTCCGTGACGAGAGGGGCGCCCAGCGCCTCGGCCGTCGCCGCCAGGTCCGCCAGCCGGGCCGCGTCCGGGCGGTCCGCGCCGCCCAGGCCCAGCGAGACACCGTGCGGGATCACCTTCGTACCGCGGGCGCGCAGCCGGAGGATGGAGTCGGGGAGGTGGCCGGGGCAGAGGTTCTCCGCCACCGCCTCGACCCAGTCGATGCCGGGCAGCGCCTCCACCGCGTCGGCGATCTCCGGCCGCCAGCCGATACCCGTACCGAGACGTCCAAGACGTTCCATGTGTCCCCCTCCTCTGCTTCGTGCAGGGGTAATGGCCCCGGCGCGCCGCGCCGAATCCAGAGGAGGGGACGTTCAGAGGTTGATTTGAGGTTAGGGCGACGGCTCGGGGCGGTTCGTGTTGACCGCCGGGCTGCCGATCTCGCCCTCCGGCTGTGCGGACGGCCGGGAGGTGAAGGTCTGGTCACCGGTCGGCACGGCGGGCGGCGGCGACGGGACCGTCACCGAGCCGTCGGGCGGCGGGGGCCCGGTCGGGCTCGCCGTGGTGTTGCCCGCGGCCTCGTTCGCCAGGGCGTCGAAGTCGACCAGACCGGTGGCCTCCAGCATGGTGATGTGGTCGAGGACGGTCTGGTTCGCGTCGGTCGCCAGCTGCCGTATCAGCGCGTTGCGCGTGGTGTGCCGCACCTGGGCCACGAGGGAGAAGACCTTGCCGTGCGCGTTGCGCAGCAGATTGGCGAACTTGCGCTCGTACTCCGGACCGCTCGCCGCCGACAGCTCCCTGAGCCACCCCTGCTGCTGCTCGTTGGGCTGGTTCGGCAGCGGCACGTTGAGCTGCGCGGCCACTGAACGGGCCCGCTTGTCGAGGTCCGCGTGGCCGACGACCAGGTGGTCGCCGGCCTCCTTGATCGCCTCGCTGGGGGCTCGTTCGATGGCCTGCTGTCCGGCGGGCAGCTCCCACAGGCCCGCCAGCCGCACCTTCACCAGGAAATCCCGGTCGGTGGCGGACAGCGGGCCCCACTGGGTGGCGACCGTGGAGGCGTTGAGGTTGGCCTGGCCGGTGCCGGAGCGGTCCGCGTAGGACCACACGGGGAAGGCGAGTGCGCCGATGGTGGCGACAAGTGCCGCGATGATGAGTGCTGTTCCGTTGATGCGTCGCAACAAAGTGTCTCCCGAGCCGATGCGTTACACCGTCGAACCAACCGCCTGCCGGGCGGCCGGACAACCTACTTGCAAGTATTCGTAGGTACGTGTGACGCAGCCGACGCGTTCAACGGCGCGCGACCAAAATCCGGTTCAGGGCCGCGGCGCCCGGCGGCGCAGCGCCGGGTGGTCCGCGACCACCGTGCAGGAACCGGGGGCGATCTCCGTGAACCCCGCGTCGCGCACTATCGGCAGCCCGCTCGCGGTGAGCTCCCGCCACCGCCCGGCCTCGGGCGTACGTACCGAGAGCGGGAAGCCGGCGGCCTGCCAGGCCTTCCGCTCCACCTCCGACAGCTCCCACCAGGCCAGTTGGGCGCCGTGACCGGCCTGCGCCATCGCCTTGCCCGCCGACATGCCGACGTCCGGGCTCATCCACAGCACCGCGCCCTCGGCGGCGGCCGGGCCCGGCGGCTGGGGATCGTCCAGTTCCGTGCCCGAGACCTGGAGCTTCGCCAGCTCCTTGGGCCAGCCGTCAATGGGGTATCCCCTGCTCGAGCGAAGCCGAGAGCTTGGGGAAGGTACGGGCGGGAAGACCCGCACCTCCGCCGCCTGTCCGGTGACGGTGATGCCGGGGAGCGCCGAGGCCTTCCGCCACTCGCCGCCGCGCGCCCGCCGCACCACCTTGCGGATCCGGGCGTCCTGCCAGAGCCGCATCGTCTCGGCCCACTCGCCCTCGCCCAGCGACCGCTCGTCGGACAGCATCACCAGTACCGCGCGGGCCGCCGTCTCCAGGGCGTCCGTACGGGCCGGCGGAGCGTCCTTCTCGATGTGCACGACCAGCGGCAGCACGAACTGCGGGGCCTCGTCGCGCGCGGTCTGCTCGTGCCGGAAGGGACTGTCGGGGGTCTCGGGGATGTCGTTGTCGCTCACCCGGCCAAGTCTGCCAGCCGGGTACGGGGCATCTCCTCCTCAGGTAGCTTGGCGGAACGGAGGGCTCCGGGCCAGGATGATCCGCATGAAGAGCGATCTTTTTGCCTCAGAGAACATGGCGCAGCAGGCCACGGTCCCCGGAATGACCCTCCAGAACGCCAAGTCGGTGAAGTACGCCGTCAATGGCGAGATGCACGCGCGGCAGGGCTCGATGATCGCCTTCCGCGGCAACCTGCAGTTCGAGCGCAAGGGCCAGGGCATCGGCGGCATGCTCAAGCGCGCCGTGACCGGCGAGGGGCTGGCACTGATGGCCGTGCGCGGCCAGGGCGAGGCGTGGTTCGCGCACGAGGCGCAGAACTGCTTCATCGTCGACATCGAGCAGGGCGACGCGCTCACCGTCAACGGCCGTAACGTGCTGTGCTTCGACTCGACCCTCTCGTACGAGATCAAGACGGTGAAGGGCGCCGGCATGACCGGCGGCGGCCTCTTCAACAGCCTCTTCACCGGATACGGCAAGCTGGCCGTCATCTGTGAGGGCAGCCCGATCGTGATCCCCGTGACCCAGCAGCAGCCGGTGTACGTCGACACCGACGCGGTGGTGGGGTGGAGCGCCCAGCTCAGCACCTCGCTGCACCGCTCGCAGTCGGTCGGCTCCATGATCCGCGGCGGCTCGGGCGAGGCGGTCCAGCTGATGCTCCAGGGCGACGGCTTCGTCATCGTCCGGCCGAGCGAGCTCAAGCCCGAGAAGGCGGCGAGTAGCTGACCTGGCCCGAGGCGGCGCCTGCTCGGGCCCGGGTGGGCCTGAGTAGGCTCGTACGCATGGACGAGAAGAGCCCGCCGTACGCCGAGTGCGTGCTGTGCCGGAAGCCGACCGAGTACCCGGAGTCGGTCAAGGGCGTCGTGTACTGCCCCGTCTGCGAGTGGCAGGAGGCGCAGCGCATGGCCTGCTCGGGGTGAAATTGGGTCGACGGGCGGCCGGGCGAGCGGGATCATCCGCACGGTGACAGATCGAGACGAGCAGCAGCAACAGATCAGCTTCGTGGAGCTGGACGGGGCGGTCATGACCGCCCTGCTCGACGGTGACCTGGCCGAGGCCGGCGCCGAGGCCGGGGTCGCCCTGACCGACTTCTTCCTGACCGACAGTGCGCTGTGGCTGTGGCGCTACCGCCTCGGGCAGATGGCAGACGACCCCGCGCGGGCGCACTGGTGCGGCCGGCTCGCGGTGTGCGGGCCGGGCGGCGAGGTCGTCGGACACGGCGGGTTCCACGGTCCGCCCGACGACCGGGGCATGGTCGAGGTCGGTTACGCCGTCGACCCGGCCTTTCGCCGCCGGGGATACGCCAGGGCCACCCTCACCGAGCTCCTGCGCCGGGCCGCCGCCGAGCCGGGTGTGACCACGGTGCGGGCGTCGATCCGGCCCGACAACGTGGCGTCCCTGGCCACCATCGCCGGTTTCGGCTTCACGGAGACCGGCGAACTGTGGGACGAGGAGGACGGGATGGAGACGCTGTACGAGATTCAGCTCCGCACGAGGGCTTCATGAGGGCTCATGTTCATGGGGGCTCATGAGGGCTCATGACGTCTTCATGAGGTCCGAGACCTTCACGAAGCGGTAGCCGCGCTCGCGCAGCTCCGGCACGATCCGCAGGATCGCCTGCTCGGTCACCGGCGCCGCGCTGCGCGTGCAGTGCATGACCACCAGCGAGCCCGGCCGCACCCCGGCCAGGACCTGCTCGGCCACCGCGTCCCCGTCGCGCGCGAAGGCGTCGCCGCTCACCACGTCCCACTGGACCGCCGTCACCTTCGCCGGGGCCAGTGCGCGCAGGGCCTCGTCGTCGTAACAGCCGCCGGGGAAACGGAAGTACGGGACGATGTTCCGCGCGCCCGCCTTGCGGAACACGGCGAAGGCGCGCTCCACGTCGGTGCGCATCTGCTGCCCGTCGACCGTCGGCAGGCCGTAGCAGGGGGACTTGAAGGCGTGGTGGCTGTACGAGTGGTTGGCGATCTCGAAGAGCGGGTCCCGCCCGATGGAGCGGGCCTGGTCCGGGTACTCCTCGGCCCAGCGGCCCGTCATAAAGACCGTCGCCGGGACCTTCAGCCTGCGCAGGGACGCGATCAGGGCGGGGTTGTCGAAGTGCTCGCCGCGCGCGGCCCGTGGGCCCTGGTCCGCGGTCATGTCGGCGTCGAAGGTCAGCGCGACCGTTTTGGTACGGGTGTCGCGGGCGCGTTCGAAGACGGGGGTGAGACCGCCGGGACCCGCGGCCAGGGTCGGCGGCGCGGCCCGCTCCGGTGACGGGGCGGGTGCGGGGCGGCCGGAGGCAGAGGCGGCCGGGGTCGCCGCGGCCGGGAAGGAGGCGGAACCGTTGGGTCCGCCCGCGCACCCCGTGAGGGCGGCGCACAGCGCCGCTGCCGTCACCAGTCTTCGTCGTCGTACGGGAATGATCACACACGGAAACTATCCGATTATCGGGACAATAGCCGTTTGCGGCACTCCGCCACATCGAAGTCCGCCCTCGGGTACCGCGGATCCAGCGCTTCCAGGTGTTCGAGCAGCAGTTTGCTGACGGCCCAGTTGCGGTACCACTTCCGGTCGGCCGGGACTACGAACCACGGGGCGGCCTCTGTCGAGCAGCGTTCCAGCGCCAGCTCGTACGCCTCCTGGTAGGCGGGCCACAGCGCGCGCTCGTCGATGTCGACCGTAGTGAATTTCCAGTGCTTGTCCGGGTTGTCGAGCCGTTTGAGGAGGCGGCGGCGCTGCTCCTCGTAACTGAGGTGCAGGAACACCTTGACGACGGTGACGCCGTCCTCGGCGAGAGTCTTCTCGAAGCGGTTGATCTGGCCGTAGCGGCGGCCGATCTCCTCGCGCGGCACCAGCTCGCGCACCCGGGCGATCAGCACGTCCTCGTACTGCGAACGGTCGAAGATGCCGATCTCGCCTGGATGCGGCAGCTCCTTCATGATCCGCCACAGGAAGGGGTGGTGCCGTTCCTCGGCCGTCGGCGCCTTGAAGGCCTTGATCCGGCAGCCGGACGGATTGAAGAGGCCGATGACGTGCTTGACGGTGCCGCCCTTGCCGCTGGTGTCCATGCCCTGGAGCACGAGCAGCAGGCGTCGCCGGTCGCCCGCGGTGCTCGCCGCGTACAGGCGCTCCTGGAGACCGGCGAGACGTTCCCCCATCAGGGCGGTCGCCGCCAGGCCGGCCACCTTCAGCGGCGGCGGGCCGGTGGGGAACCCCGGAGTGCCACCGGCGTCGTACGAGGACAGGCTGACCCGTTCGCCCTCGGGGACGCGCAGCAGCTCACTCAGCGGGCCCGCGGACCGCCGCCGCTCCTTCGCGGGTTTCTTCCTGGCCACTGCGCACCCCTTGCCGGTCCCGTCGGTTGCCTCGATCCTGCGACGGTCCGGCGGAAACCGCGACCAGTAGGGGGCCGGGCGGCTTCTCGGGTACGGCGGAGGGGCGGGCCCGTGCGGCCCGCCCCCCGTGCCTCAACTCAGCCGTGGAACGGCCCCGTTACGGCGAACGTCGTACCCGGCGTATAGCAGTTCACGTACATCGTCGCGCAGTCCGGTGAGAACGTGACGCCCGCGAACTCGCCCCACTCCGGTTCCTCGGGCGTGCCGATGTTCTGCCGGCCGCGTGCCATCGCGTACACCTCGCCGCGTTTCGTCAGCCCGTACACGTGCTGCGCGCCGTTGCCGTCCTCGCACACCATCAGGCCGCCGCGCGGCGCCAGGCAGATGTTGTCGGGGGACTCGCCGGGCAGCTGGATGTCCGTACTCGGGCCGAAGACCACGACCAGGGTGAGGCGCCGCTTCTGCGGCTCGTACTTCCACACCTGCCCGAAGTGGTCGGCCGCCGAGCCCTCCGCGCTGCGCGCGAAGCTGGAGACGAAGTAGACGGCGTTGTCGCCCCAGTAGCAGCCCTCCAGCTTCTGGGCGTGCGTGATGCCCTTCCTGCCGAAGTCCTGGAGCCGGATCGGCGTCTCCTCGGCCAGCGGGTCCGGCACGGGCACCCACTCGACGCCGCTGAAGCTCGCGCCGGTCTCCTGGACCACCGACAGGTCGGGTACGCCGGGAACGCGCATCGCCTCCAGCGCGCCGCCCGCGCGCAGCGAGCCGGGGCCGCCGAGCGGCTTCTCGGGCAGGAAGCGGTAGAAGAGGCCGAAGGGCCGGTCGAACGCGTCCTCCGTCTCGTACACGATGCCGCTCCGGGGGTCGACGGCGATCGCCTCGTGCTGGAAGCGGCCCATCGCGGTGAGCGGCACGGCGCCGGAGCGGTGCGGGTCGACGGGGTCGACCTCGAAGATGAAGCCGTGGTCCTTGGTGTAGCCGTTGGTGCCCGCCTTGTCCTCGTTCTCCTCGCAGGTGAGCCAGGTGTTCCAAGGGGTGGGCCCGCCCGCGCAGTTGACGGCCGTACCGGCGATGGCGACGCGCTCACCGAGGACGTTGTTGCGGCCGTCCAGAGCGATGGCCGTACAGCCGCCCTTGGCCGCCGGGTCGTAGGTCAGACCTGCGACCGTCGGGACGCCGAGCTTGGCGGTGTGGCGGTTCTCGTGGTTCCGGACGAGGTGGACGCGGCCGTGATGGCCTCTGAAGGCGCCCATGCCGTCGTGGTTCGAGGGGACCTTGCCCTCGCCCGAGCGCAGCGGACGGCCCTCACGGGAGAGGACCTTGTAGCGGAAGCCCTTGGGCAGGTCGAGGAGCCCGTCCGGGTCGGGCACGAGCGGTCTGTAACCGCTGCGGCCCAGTCCCTGGGCGGCGGCCGTGCCGGCGAAGATCTCCGACACCGACCCGGCGAACGCGACACCGACGCCCAGGGCGCCCGCACGGGCCAGGACCTGCCGGCGTGACGCGGACGATGAGGCTGTTTCAGACATGGGGTATCTCCCTGCTGGCGGACAGGAACGTGTGACCCGCACGTGTGTAGCACGCAAGTGATCTCACGTGAACCATGCGGGCCACACCACCTCAATCAGCGCGTCCGTCCGGCGCGTTCGCCCCGGGTTTCAGACGAGCGACGCGCTCAGCGTGATCGTCGTACCCGCCAGCGCGTTGCTGACCGGGCAGTTCGCCTTGCCTTCCTCGGCCGCCTTGACGAAGGCCGCCTCGTCCATGCCGGGGACCTCGCCCTGCACGGTGAGGTGGATGCGGGTGATGCCCTCGCCCGGCACGAAAGTGACCTCGGCCTTGGTGTTCAGGCGGGTCGGCGGGGCGCCGGCCTTGGCGAGCACGTTCGAGAACGCCATGTTGTAGCAGCTGGACTGGGCGGCGGCGATCAGCTCCTCGGGGCTGGTCTTGCCGTTCGCCTCCTCGGTCCGCGCGGGCCAGGAGACGGCGTACTCGCCGATGCCCGACGAATCGAAGGTCACGGTACCCGTGCCCTTGAACAGGTCGCCTTCCCAGACGGTGTGTGCCTGACGCGTTGCAGCCATGTCGAAAGCCCTTCTCGCGGAGGTGATCCAGGCCCAACCTACTGCGCGATCAAGCCCTTCGCGTCGCGCGCCAGCGCGGTCAGCCGGGAGATCGCCCGGAAGTACTTCTTCCGGTAGCCGCCGTTCAGCATCTCTTCACTGAACAGCTTGTCGAACGGCAGGCCGGAGGCCAGTACCGGCACCTCCCGGTCGTACAGCCGGTCGGCGAGCACGACGAGCCGCAGCGCCGTCGACTGGTCCGGCACCGGGCGCACATCGGTGAGGCAGACGGCCCGCACCTCGTCCGTGAGAGCGCCGTAGCGGCTCGGGTGGACCTTGGCGAGGTGGTCGAGCAGAAGGGCGAAGCCGTCGAGGCTGGCGCCCTCGGTGGCGTACGCCGCCCTGGTGACCTGCTCGTCGGAGTACGGGGGAGGGGCCTCGGGCAGCCCGCGGTGGCGGTAGTCCTCGCCGTCGATGCGCAGCGGCCGGAAGTGGGCCGACAGGCCCTGGATCTCGCGCAGGAAGTCGGCCGCGGCGAAGCGGCCCTCGCCGAGCTTGCCGGGCAGGGTGTTGGAGGTGGCGGCGAGCGCGACGCCCGCCTCGACGAGCCTGCGCAGCAGCGAGGACACCAGTACGGTGTCGCCCGGGTCGTCGAGCTCGAATTCGTCGATGCACAGGAGGCGGTGCCCGCTCAGCGTCTGCACGGTCTGCTGGAAGCCGAGCGCGCCGACCAGGTTCGTCAGCTCCACGAAGGTGCCGAAGGCCTTGAGCTCACGGGGCGCGGGCGTGGCGTGCCAGAGGGAGGCGAGCAGGTGGGTCTTGCCGACGCCGTACCCGCCGTCGAGGTAGACGCCGCGCGGCGCGGTGGGCGCGGCGGGCTTCTTCGCGAAGTCGAACCAGCGCCGCTTGCCCCCGCCGACCGCCGTCGCGCCGCCGAGGCCGGCGGCGAAGGTGCTCAGGACCTGGACCGCCTCGCTCTGGCTCGGCTGGTTCGGGTCCGGTACGTACGTATCGAAGCGCACCGAGTCGAAGCGCGGCGGCGGCACCATCTCGGCGACCAGGCGGTCGGCGGGAACGTGCGGTTCGCGTGCGCACAAGGACAGGGGGGCCGCTTCGGCTATGGGAGCGGACCCATGAGCGGCGGTGGAGGACGACACGGGGCTCAAGTCTAGGGGGTGCCGTTCCGGCCGGGCCGGATCAGGGCGCGGCGCCGGCCCTCGCGGGCCCGTCCGGCCCATCCGGCCCGAACGACGCCCCCGCGGGCTCCGTGCCACACTGCACGAATGCGACGCCTGTTCCCTGTGACCGACGAAACAGTCTCCGCCGCCTCCGCCGCCGACGGTGAGTGGGGCCTCGACGAGCTGGCCGACGCCTACGCGTATCCGAAGGAGCGGGGGACCTCGGGGGCCTGGCTGCGGGCCAACATGGTGTCCTCGCTCGACGGCGCCGCCCAGCACGAGGGCCGCTCGCAGCCGATCTCCTCCGACACCGACATGCGGATCTTCGGCACGCTGCGCGCGCTCGCCGACGTGGTGATCGTCGGTGCGGAAACGGTACGCCTGGAGGGTTACCGGCCGGCCCGCGCGCGCGAGGCCTTCGCGCAGCGCAGAGCGGCGGCGGGCCAGGGCCCGGCGCCCGCCATCGCGGTGGTCAGCGCGAGCCTGAACCTGGACTTCTCCCTTCCGCTCTTTACGTCGCCCCTCGTCCCGACGCTCGTACTGACCGGCGCCACGGCTCCCCTCGACGGCATCCGCGCGGCCAGGGAGGCCGGGGCCGAGGTCCTGGTGGTCGGGGACGGCGCGGCGGCGGACCCGCGGCGCGCGGTGGAGGCGCTGGCGGAGCGCGGGCTCACCCGGTTGCTCACCGAAGGCGGGCCGCGGCTGCTGGCGCAGTTCATCGCGGCCGGGGTACTGGACGAGCTGTGCCTCACCGTGTCGCCCATGCTCACGGCGGGCCGCGCCCAGCGGATCGCGGACGGGCCCGCTGTGGCGGTTCCCAAGCGATTCGCACTGGCGTCCGTCCTGGAGGAGGCCGGGTTCCTTTTCACCCAGTACCGTCGGATCTGACCGGCAGCGGAATTGACTGTTCCGCTTAGCTTTCGCTGGGCACACTTGTTCACGCAGCGTCCCGTGCGGGCACGGGGAAGGATGGTTTCCGCAGGGGGCCGGCGGCGCTATCCAGAAGCGCCGGCCCAAGAAGACAGAGAAGGGTGCCCGTCGTGTTCACGAGCGTATTGATGATCGAGAAGCCACTGTCGTCCCTCGACGTGGAGTTCGTCAGCACCCTTCACGGCGACGAAGGCGTCTCCTTCGTCGTCCTGATGCAGCCCCGTGGCGACCAGGCGGACGTGCTCCTGCGCGCCATCGACGACGTAGCGCTCGGCCAGGTCGAGGAAGCGGTACGGGAGGCCGACGAGCCCCGCGGCGAGGAGGCCAAGCCCCTCGCGCAGCGTGGCCTGGAGAAAACCCTCGAAGCGCTGCGGGCGCACGGCCACGAAGCCGTGGGCCAGGTCGTCGAGGAGCATCCGCTGGACCTCCTGAAGTCGGTCGTGTCCGAGACGGGAGCCGACGAGGTGATCGTCCTGACCGCGCCGCACTACGTCGAGGAGTTCTTCCACCGGGACTGGGCCTCGCGCGCCCGTCACAAGGTCGGCGTACCGGTGCTCAAGCTCTTCTCCCACAACGAATAGGCTGGGGCACCGCTCACACGTCACACCTTGGGAGACATACGTATGGCACCCGGCCTTCCCACCGCCATGGACCGACCGCACTTCATCGGCATCGGCGGCGCCGGGATGTCGGGGATCGCGAAGATCCTCGCCCAGCGCGGCGCACGGGTCGCGGGCAGCGACTCACGCGAGTCCGCCACCGCCGAGTCGCTGCGCGCGCTGGGCGCCACGGTCCACATCGGCCACGCCGCCGGGCACCTGGCGGACGACGCGACCTGCGTCGTCGTCTCCAGCGCCATCCGCGCCGACAACCCCGAGCTGGTCCGCGCCGCCGAACTGGGCATCCCCGTCGTGCACCGCTCCGACGCGCTGGCCTCGCTGATGGGCGGCCTGCGGGCCATCGCCGTCGCAGGCACGCACGGCAAGACGACGACGACCTCGATGCTGGCGGTCGCCCTGACCGAGCTCGGCCTCGACCCGTCGTACGCGATCGGTGGCGACCTGGAAGGCCCCGGCACGAACGCCCGCCACGGGGCCGGGGACATCTTCGTCGCCGAGGCGGACGAGAGCGACCGCAGCTTCCAGAAGTACGACCCCGAGGTCGCGATCGTCCTCAACGTCGAGCTGGACCACCACGCGAATTACGCCTCGATGGACGAGATCTACGACTCGTTCGAGACCTTCGTCGGCAAGGTCGTCCCCGGCGGCACGCTCGTGATCTCCGCGGACCAGCCCGGAGCGGTGGAGCTCACATCCCGCCTGCGCGACCTCTCCACCCTCAAGATCGTCACGTACGGCGACTCCCCGTCGGCCGACGTACGCGTGCACAAGGTCACCCCGCGCGGCCTGACCAGCGAGGTCACGGTCCTCCTCGACGGCCGCTACCTCACCTTCACCGTCTCGGTCCCCGGCAGCCACTACGCCCACAACGCGGTAGCGGCCCTGACCGCGGGCGTGGCCCTCGGCATCCCGGCGCACAACCTGGCCTCCGCCCTCGGCAAGTACACCGGCGTCAAGCGCCGCCTCCAGCTCAAGGGCGAGGAGAACGGCGTACAGGTCATCGACTCGTACGCCCACCACCCGACCGAGATGACCGCCGACCTGGAAGCCATGCGCGGCGCGACGGCGTCCGACTCCTCCTCCGGCCGCCTCCTGGTCGTCTTCCAGCCCCACCTCTTCTCCCGCACCCAGGAGCTGGCCACCGAGATGGGCCAGGCCCTGGCCCTCGCGGACGCCTCGCTGGTCCTCGACATCTACCCGGCCCGCGAGGACCCGATCCCCGGCGTCACCAGCACGCTGATCACCGACGCGGCCCGCAGGGCCGGCGCCGACGTGACGCCGGTCGCCGACAAGGCGACGGTCCCCGACGTGATCGCGGGAATGGCGAAGCCGGGCGATCTTGTTCTCACGATGGGCGCGGGTGACGTCACGGACCTCGGCCCGGCCATCCTGGCCCGCCTGTCGAACTGAGGAGCGCACCATGTCGTACGACGTCGACAAGCCCGACGAGCAGTGGCGCGCGGAACTGACCCCGGCCGAGTACGCCGTCCTGCGCCAGGCCGGCACGGAGCCCGCCTTCGTCGGTGAGTACACGGACACGAAGACGGCCGGCGTCTACTCCTGCCGCGCCTGCGGGGCGGAACTCTTCCGCTCCGACACGAAGTTCGAGTCGCACTGCGGCTGGCCGTCGTTCTATGACCCGAAGGACACGGACGCGGTCGAGCTGATCGCCGACACCTCCCACGGCATGACCCGCACGGAGGTCCGCTGCGCGAAGTGCGGCTCGCACCTGGGCCACGTCTTCGAGGGCGAGGGCTACCCGACCCCGACGGACCAGCGGTACTGCATCAACTCGATCTCGCTCCGCCTGACCCCGGACGCCTGACTGTCAGGCGTCCTGGGCGGCGTACGAGACGAAGCCGGTCCAGGCGGCGGGGGAGAGGGCGAGGTGGGGGCCCTGCTTGTCCTTGGAGTCCCGGACGTGGACGGTGCCGGGGCAGGTGGCTACCTCAACGCAGTCGTCGCCGGATCCGCTGCTGTAGCTGGACTTGTGCCAGGAGAGGGCCACTTCGACGCAGGAGTCGCCGGATCCGCTGCTGTAGCTGCTCTTGAACCAGACCAGTTCTGTGGTGCTCATGCTGCTGCTCCTCGCATCCGCCGCAACAGGCTCACGGAGTCTTCAAGGGAGAGAGCCTGTGAGCGCATCCTGGCATACCGCATCTGGAGCATGCTGACCACTTTGGGGACGGAGATGAACTGGCCGCTTTCCTGCCCTTCGCAGTAGCCGAACAACCGGTTGCCCGGGGTCTCCAGCAACTGCATCGGGCCGTGCAGCCCCGCGTGGTTTTCCTGTACCTGTGGCATCACCTGGATCTCGATGTTCCTGAGCTCGGCGAGGTCGAGGATGTGGTCGATGAGTTCCAGGGTGACCGCCATTCCGCCCGTGCGGCGCAGGAACAGGTGCTCTTCGAGGATGAAGCTGTACGAGGTGTTCGGCCGCTCCCGCAGCAGTAGCTGCCTTTCCGTCCGTGCGGCGAGCTGCGCCTCGATCTGATCGTCGCCCAGGGGAGGAAGCTGATTGACGAACAACGTCCGGGCGTACGCCTCCGTCTGCAACAGCCCCGGAATCAACCGGCATTCGTACGTGTAGAGGCTGATCGCCTCCGCCTCCAGCCGTGCCCACTGCCTGAACCACGCCGCCAGCCCCGGCTGGCGCGACAGGTGCCGTGCCGACCTCCGCAGTGCCCCGGTGTTCCCGAGCACCTCTTCCGCTCGCTCCACGAACGCCTGGTCCGGCATGCGGCGGCCCAGTTCGATCGACGACACCGTGTGTTTGGAGAACTGCACCAGTGAGCCGAAATCCTCCCGGCTCAGCCCCGCGTGCTCGCGCAGGGCCTGCACCACCGCCCCGAAGGTCTTCATGCTGTCCGAGCACTCCGGCTCACCGCTGCCCGTACCCTCGCCCGTGCCGTCCGCCATGTTCGGCCACCTCTCGCGCACCTGCCCCGTCCCCGACCTCAACCTGCCCAGGATTACAGCCGGTTACGACGGATGGCCACTCCGTGTCCGCGTACGCTGACGCCGCGTACGCGGCGGCAGCGCCTCGATGTGTACGCCGCCGGGCACTCAGTGCCGCGCGTGCCAGACGCAGCGTCAGGATCTGGAACGGACGCAGGGCCACCTCCAGTGAGCCGTCTTCGTCGAGTTCGTACGCCGGTGAGTCCGCCAAGGGGCGCTCCAGCAGGTCCGTCGCCGTCACGGACGTGACCGGGAAGCCGGGCGTGAGCGTGGTGGACGCCCGGCCGCCCGCCGCCTCGTAGAGGCGCACGATCACATCGCCGCCGCGGTCCTCCGCCAGTTTCACCGCCTCCACGACGACGCGGGCGTCGTCCGACGTGACCAGCGGCCCGACAGGGGTGCCGGCGCCCCTGACCGTACGCTCGGGCAGGTTGATCCAGTGCCCCTCACGCACCGCGTCGACGACCGTCGCGCCCGGCGCCAGTGCGAAGCGCAGGCGGTGGGCGCCCTGGTCGGTCGCCGGGTCCGGGTAGCGGGGGGCGCGCAGGAGGGAGAGGCGGACGGTCGTGGTCTGGCCGCCGTCCTCGCGTACGGTGCGGGTCACGTCATGGCCGTACGTCGAATCGTTGACGATCGCCGCACCCCAGCTCGGCTCCTCCACCTGGATCCACCGGTGCGCGCAGATCTCGAACTTGGCCGCTTCCCACGAGGTGTTGGTGTGCGTGGCGCGGAAGACGTGCCCGAACTGCGTCTCGGCGGCCGACCTGTCGGCCTTCACATCGAGCGGGAAGGCCGCCTTCAGGAATGTCTCCGTCTCGTGCCAGTCCACGTCCGTCTCGATGTCCAGGACCTTCGCGCCCGAGCGGAGGGTGAGGCGCTGTACGGCTGCCGAGTCGCCGAAGGAGCGCGAGACCGTCACCACCGCCCGGTCGTCCGTCGACTCGGTGAGGGCGACGCTGTCGGCCTCCACCAGGTCGGTCACGTTGTGGCGGTAGAACGCGTCGACGTCCCACGCGTCCCACATGTTCGGGAAGTCGGGGTGGATCTGGAGCAGGTTGGCCGCCCCGCCGGGCGCCACCGCTTCCCGCGCCGCCCCGACGTCGTACGCCGAGACGACGAGCCCCCGCGCGTCGACGACGATCCGCAGCAGGCCGTTGGCGAGCGCGTAACCGCCGGATTCGAGGCTCACCGCCGTGACCGGGTCCGACGTACGGGGCGGTGGGACCGCCGCGCCGCCCGCCGGGATCGAACGGCGGGCATGGGGTGCGGAGTTGAAGGTCACCGCCGACGATCCCGCGCCCGCCAGTGCCCTCTGCGCCGCCGCGGTGATCGCCTCCAGCTCCTCCCGCACCCGCGCGTACGTATCCCGCGCCTCCCGGTGCACCCACGCGATCGACGAGCCCGGCAGGATGTCGTGGAACTGGTGCAGCAGGACCGTCTTCCAGATCCGCTCCAGGTCGTCGTACGGGTACGGGAAACCGGGGATGCGCACCGCCGCCGTCGCCGACCACAGCTCCGCCTCCCGCAGCAGCGACTCGCTGTGCCGGTTCCCCTGTTTGGTCTTCGCCTGCGAGGTGTACGTACCGCGGTGCAGCTCCAGATACAGCTCGCCCGCCCACACCGGCGCGTCCGGATACTCCGCCTCCGCCTTCGCGAAGAAGGCCGAAGGCCGCTCCACCGACACCCTCGGCGACCCCTCCAGGTCCCGCAGGCGTTCCGACCGCGCCAGCATCTCGCGCGTGGGTCCGCCACCGCCGTCACCCCACCCGAAGGGGGCGAGGGAGCGCGAAGCCCGGCCCTTCTCCCGGTAGTTGCGGGCCGCGTGCGCCAGCTGGGCGCCGCCCAGGTCGGAGTTGTACGTATCGACGGGAGGGAAATGCGTGAAGACGCGCGTGCCGTCGATGCCCTCCCACCAGAAGGTGTGGTGCGGGAACCTGTTGGACTGGCTCCACGAGATCTTCTGCGTCAGGAACCACTTCGAGCCCGACAGCTTGACGAGCTGCGGCATCGCCGCCGTATAGCCGAAGGAGTCCGGCAGCCAGACTTCTTTCGTTTCGATGCCGAACTCGTCGAGGAAGAACTTCTTCCCGTACAGGAACTGACGGGCCATCGCCTCTCCGCCCACCATGTTGGTGTCCGACTCCACCCACATGCCGCCGACCGGAACGAACTGCCCGTTCTCGATCTTCTCGCGCACCTTCGCGAACACTTCCGGCCGGTGCTCCTTGATCCAGGCGAGCTGCTGCGCCTGCGACATCGCGAAGACGAAATCCGGGTGGGTGTCCATCAGGGCCACCATGTTCGAGCAGGTACGGGCCACCTTCCGTACCGTCTCGCGCAGCGGCCACAGCCACGCCGAGTCGATGTGCGCGTGCCCGACGGCGCTCACGCGGTGCGCGGACGCGTTCGCGGGCGAGGCGAGGACACCGGTCAGCTCCGCACGCGCGCGGGCGGCCGTACCCGCGACATCGGCCAGGTCGACAGCGTCCAGCGCGCGTTCGACCGCCCACAGGATCTCCCAGCGGCGCGCGTCGCTCTCCGCCAGCTCGTACATCAGCGAACCCAGCACCTCCAGGTCCTGGACCAGCTCCCACACCTCGGCCTCGAAGACCACCAGGTCCACGCGCTCCACGCGGTACAGCGGGTCGGCCGACGCCGTCAGCCTGTCCCCCTCGTATGTCGGCGTCTGGCCGGCCAGCACCGGATTGGAGGCGGCCTCGACGTACAGCAGCACCTCCTCGCCGCCCTCGGCCGGGCTTTTGATCCGCACCCAGTCGTTGAACGGGTTGAGGGCTTTTACGGCCTCTCCGTCGGGCCGGTAGACCAGGCCTTCGCACTGGAAGCCCGGCATCTGCCGGTCGAAGCCGAGGTCGATGACGGCCTCGACGGTACGGCCCCGCCATTCGTCCGGGACCCGCCCCGTGACCCTGAACCACGTGGTGCCCCACGCCGGGCCCCACGGCTGCCCCGCCGCAGCCGGCTCGTACACGGCCGACAGGCCCTCCGCCACCGGGACCGGCTCGCCGGGGGCCTCCCACTTCTCGATGGTCATCGGCAGCGGCCGGGAGCGTACGGCGGGCTTGACGCGCTCCGTGAGGACGCGGCGCAGACGGTGTTCCACGATGCTTCGGTCGTCATGCATGAGGTGACTCCGATGGTGGGGTGGGTGCGGCGGACGTCGTTCGGGCCGGTCACCTCGGTGATACCCAGTGCGGCCGTTGTCCGGCGTCCTACCCGTCCTTACCCCCCGCGGCCTGCCCTCAGGCGGGCTGGAGAAGGTCCCAGCGGTTGCCGTACAGGTCCTCGAAGACCGCGACCGAGCCGTACGCCTCATGGCGCGGCTCCTCCAGGAAGCGGACGCCCGCCGCCGTCATCCGGGCGTGATCGCGCGCGAAGTCCTCGGTGTGCAGGAAGAAACCGACGCGCCCGCCCGTCTGCCCGCCGACCCGCGCGAGCTGCGCGTCGTCCTTCGCGCGGGCCAGCAGCAGCCCCGTACCGGCCGCGGACCCGGGCGGACGCACGACGACCCAGCGCGAGCCGTCGCCGCGGTCGGCGTCCTCGGCCAGTTCGAAGCCGAGGGCGCCGGTGTAGAAGGCGATGGCGTCGTCGTAGTCACGGACGACGAGGGTGACGAGAGCGATGTGCGGCATGGGCTTCTTCCTACCCCACGCCCCTTCCCGCCGTCACAATGCCCGCATGGAACCGCACCGCCTTCTCGACCGCGCCCGCCGTCTCGTCACCCCCGGCCGCCGCCGGATCCTCGGCATCGCCGGGCCGCCCGGGGCAGGCAAGTCCACCCTCGCCGCGCACCTGGTCGACCACCTCGACGGGCTCGCCGTACTCGTCCCCATGGACGGCTTCCACCTCGCCGGAGCCGAGCTGGAGCGCCTCGGGCGTACGGACCGCAAGGGCGCACCCGACACGTTCGACGCCGCAGGGTACGCCGCCCTGCTGGCGCGGCTGCGCACCCCCGGTTCACCGGACACCGTCGTCTACGCGCCCGCTTTCGACCGTGCGATCGAGGAACCCGTGGCCGGCAGCATCGCGGTGCCGGGCCCGCACGACGTACCGCTCGTCGTCACCGAGGGCAACTACCTGCTGCTCGACGAGGGCCCCTGGGCGCTGGTACGGGACCTGCTCGACGAGGCCTGGTACCTCGAACTCGACCAGGAGGAGCGCGTACGCCGCCTCGTGGACCGGCACGAACGCTTCGGCAAGCCACGCCCGGCCGCCGAGCGCTTCGTCCACGCGTCGGACGAGGCCAACGCACGCCTGGTCGCCGAGGGCCGGGACCGCGCCGACCTCGTCGTGACGTTCGCCCCGAAGGCCGCTCCACAATCGGCTGGCGGGGACGCCGGGCGCCGGGCAGGATGAGGCCATGTCCTCCGCGCCCCGGCCTTCCGCACCCGCACCCGCATCGGCATCCGCATCCGCGTCCGCGTCCGCGCCCGCCCCCGCGCCCTTCACCGCCGACGACTACCGCGCCCGGATGGACCGCGCGGTCCGGTCGGCCGCCGAAGCCGGCCTGGACGGCGTACTCGTGGCGCCCGGACCCGACCTGGTCCACCTCACCGGCTACCACCCCCCGGCGGACACCGAACGTCTGACGCTGCTCGTCCTGTCCGTGGAACACGACCCCGTACTCGTCGTGCCGACCCTGGAGGCACCGGACGCCGAGCAGGCCGCCGGAGCCGCCGCGTTGACCCTGCGCGACTGGACGGACGGCAAGGACCCGTACGCCGTCACCGCGCCGCTCCTCGACTCCAACGGCCGCTTCGCGGTGAGCGACAACACCTGGGCGATGCATCTGCTCGCCCTCCAGCAGGCACTGCCCAGCACCTCGTACGTGTCGCTGACCGCCGCCCTGCCCATGCTGCGGGCCGTCAAGGACCCGGCCGAACTGGCCCGGCTGGAGGCGGCGGGCGCCGCCGCGGACGCGACGTACGAGGAGATCCTCAGGGTCCGCTTCTCCGGGCGGCGCGAGACCGAGGTGGCCGCGGAACTCGCCCACCTGCTCACGCAGTTCGGTCACGAGCAGGTCGACTTCACGGTCGTCGGCAGCGGACCGAACGGCGCCAACCCGCACCACGAGGCCGGCGAGCGCGTCATCGAGCGGGGCGACACGGTCGTCCTCGACTTCGGCGGCCTCAAGCACGGTTACGGCTCCGACACCTCCCGTACGGTCCATGTCGGCGACGGCCCGAGCGCCGAGGAACAGCGCGTCCACGATGTCGTACGGGAGGCGCAGCAGGCGGCGTTCGAGGCGGTGCGGCCCGGCATCGCCTGCCAGGACGTGGACCGGGTGGCGCGCGCGGTCATCACCGAGGCCGGGTACGGCGACCGGTTCATCCACCGCACCGGACACGGCATCGGCGTGACCACGCACGAACCGCCGTACATGATCGAGGGCGAGCGGCAGCCGCTCGTACCCGGCATGTGCTTCTCCATCGAGCCCGGCATCTACCTTCCGGGGCGCTTCGGCGTACGCATCGAGGACATCGTGACCGTCACGCAGGACGGCGGGCGCCGCCTCAACACGACGGCCCGCGAGATGGCGGTCGTTGGCTGAGACCTGCTGCCGGCCGTGCTGTGGTCAGCTGCCGGCGGGGCCCAGTACGACACAGGACTCCGGCGGCAGGCGCAGCAGCCCGTCGGCGCCCGGTGCGTCGACCGGCTCCCAGGCCGCCAGTACGCGGCTCAGGCCGTTGCGGCCGAGGCCGATCGTGGCGGACGTCTTCGAAAGGTTCACCGCGACGCGGATGTCGCCGCGCCGGAATGCCAGCCAGCGTGCGGCCTCGTCGTACGCGACCTTGACCGCCGCCAGGTCCGGGTCGGCGAGGTCGGGCCGCTCGCGGCGCAGCGCGATCAGCTCGCGGTACCAGGCCAGCACGCGCGCGTGCGGCTCGTTCTCCTGCTCCGACCAGTCCAGGCAGGAGCGTTCCCTGGTCCGTGGGTCCTGCGGGTCGGGGATGTCCTCCTCCGCCCAGCCGTGCGCGGCGAACTCCCGCCTCCTGCCCTCCCGTACGGCCTGCGCGAGCTGCGGGTCGGTGTGGTCGGTGAAGAACTGCCAGGGGGTGCGGGCCGCCCACTCCTCGCCCATGAAGAGCATGGGGACGTACGGGCCGGTGAGGACGAGCGTGGCGGCGCAGGCGAGCAGGCCGGGGGAGAGGGTGGCGGAAAGGCGGTCTCCCAGGGCCCTGTTGCCGATCTGGTCGTGCGTCTGGGCGTAACCGAGGAAGCGGTGCGCGGCGGTTCTCGTGCGGTCCACGGAACGGCCGTGAACGCGTCCTCGGAACGTCGAATACGTACCGTCGTGGAAGAACACCCGGGTCAGCGTCTTGGCGAGCGCGCCGAGGGGAGCGCGGGCGAAGTCGGCGTAGTAGCCCTGGGACTCGCCGGTGAGAGCGGTGTGCAGGGCGTGGTGGAAATCGTCGTTCCACTGAGCGTGCAGACCGAGCCCCCACGACTCGCGCGGGGCCGTCGTGCGCGGGTCCCCCTGGTCGGACTCGGCGATCAGGAAGAGCTTTCTGCCCACCTCGGCGGAGAGCGTGTCGACGGCCGTGGACAGCTCTTCGAGGAACGTCAGCGCACGGGTGTCCGCGAGGGCGTGGACCGCGTCGAGCCGCAGTCCGTCGACGCGGTAGTCGCGCAGCCAGGCGAGCGCGCTGCCGAGCAGATACGCGCGCACCTCGTCGGATCCCGGTGCGTCGAGGTTGACGGCCGAGCCCCAGGGGGTGTGGTGGGTGTCCGTGAAGTACGGGCCGAAGAGGGGCAGGTAGTTGCCGGAGGGGCCGAGGTGGTTGTGGACGACGTCGAGCACGACGCCGAGACCGAGGGCGTGCGCCGCGTCGACGAACCGCTTGAGCCCTTCGGGACCGCCGTACGGCTCGTGCACGGCCCACAGCGACACGCCCTCGTACCCCCAGCCGTGCGTTCCCGGGAACGGGCACACGGGCATCACCTCGACGTGGGTGACGCCCAGCTCCGCCAGATGGCCGAGCCGCCGGGCGGCGGCGTCGAAGGTGCCCTCCGGGGTGTACGTACCGATGTGCAGCTCGTAAAGGACCGCGCCCGCCAGTGGGGCGCCGCCCGGCCAATCCGTCCGCCACTCATGGGCGTTGTGGTCCACGACGGCGCTGAGGCCGTCGGGGCCGTCCGGCTGGCGGCGGGAGCGCGGGTCGGGCAGAACAGGGCCGCCGTCCAGGCAGAAGCCGTAACGCGCCCCGTCACCCGCGTCGGCGTCCGCCGTCCACCACCCGTCCCGCGCCGGATCGCGCTCCATGGCGTACGTGCCGCCCGCCAGCTGAAGCTCTGCCCGCTCGGCCTTCGGTGCCCACACCTCGAACCGCACTGGTGGCCCCTCTCGTCGACGATGCCGTCACCCATGGTGCGTCAGGCGAGCATGATCCGCAGGTACATCTTCTTCTTCTGGACACTTGTGCCCCGGCGGCCCGACAATCAGGTCTGTGACGTCCTCCTTCGAGTTCCACACGTATCCCGCTCGGCTGTCCGACGCCGAGCGCGACCGTGTCCTCGGGGTGCTCAGAGAAGGCGCGGCCCAGGGCAAGTTGTCGCACGACACCTTCATACGCCGGATGGAACTCGCGCTCGTCGCCCGCCGGTCCGACGAACTGGCCGTACTCACCTCCGATCTGGAGACCGACAGCCGCTGGGCGCGGGGGCTGTTCGGCGCGGTGGAGCGGGCGTCGGCGTTCACGGTGCGGCTGCGCAGGGCGTGGCAGTCGGAGCGGCTGCCGAAGCTGCTGTTCCCCGAGCCGGGCCCGTACCCGCTGAGGATCGGGCGCGACCCCGCGAACGGACTGCGGCTCAGCCACGAGACGGTCTCGCGCGTGCACGCCGAACTGTCCGCGCAGGGCGGCATGTGGACCCTGCGCGACCTCGGTTCGACCAACGGGACGTCCGTCAACGGGCGGCGGGTCACGGGAGCGGTCCTGGTGCGGGACGGGGACCAGGTCAGCTTCGGGCGGATGACTTTCCGGCTGTCCGCACGCTGAGCCGGGGCTGCCCGCAGGGGGCGGGGGTGGGGTTAACCGCAGGAGACTCCGGCCGCTGGTACCAGTGACCGCGAGGGGCCCGGACCGGGACGCTGATCAAGAAGCAAAGGCGTCCTCGGAGGAACCACAATGGCCGGCAGCGGGCAGCCGATCACGGTCACCCTCGCGCGATGGTGTGCCACGCATCCATGGCGAGCCATAGCAGGGTGGCTGGTGTTCCTCGTCGTCTGTGTCGGCGCGGGCAGCGCCGTGGGCATGAACAAAGGGCAGTTCTCCGACTTCTGGATCGGTGAGGCCGGGCGGGCCGAGGCCATCGCCGCCGACGCAGGGCTCACACCCGCGCCCGTCGAGCGGGTGCTGATCACGGCCGAGCACCGCGGGAAACCCGACGCCGCTGCCGCCGAAGACGCCGCACGCGATGTGCGGCGACGGATGGAGAACCTGCCCGCTGTTGTATCGGTCGCCGCGCCGAAGGCCGCCGCGGACGGCTCCGCGCTGATGGTCGCCGTCACCCTGCGCGGCGACAAGGAGACCGCCAAGGAGGATGTCGACGCACTCCTGGAACAGACCGAGGCCGTACGGAGCGAACACCGTGGCCTGCGGGTCGAACAGACCGGCAGCGCCTCGCTCTCCAACGGGGTCAACGACAAGCAGGGCAAGGACCTTCAGCGCACCGAGGCGATCAGCCTGCCGGTCACCTTCCTCATCCTGTTCGTCGTCTTCGGCTCGGTCCTGGCAGCCGGCATACCGGTACTGCTCGCCCTCTTCGCCTTCGCGGGAGCGGTGGGCCTCTACGGTCTCGCCTCCTGGATCACCCCCGACGCCGGCGGGGCGGCGCTGAGCGTCATCTTCATGCTGGGCATGGCGGTCGGCGTCGACTACTCGCTCTTCTACCTCAAACGGGCCAGGGAGGAGCGCGAACGCACAGGAGGCACGATCAGCCACGCCGCCGCCGTCGAACTCGCCGCCGCCACCTCGGGGCGCGCCGTCGTCGACTCGGGTCTGGCGGTCGCCCTCGCGCTCGGCGGCCTGTACCTGATGGACGACGTGATCTTCTCGTCGATCGCCACCGGGGCGATCCTGGTCACCCTTGTCGCGGTGGCGGGATCGCTGACCGTACTGCCCGCGCTGCTCGCCAAGCTGGGACACCGGACGGACGGCCGCCGGGCGCGACGCCGTGCGGCCCAAGGTGCCCGTGCCCCGGAGCAGAGCCGCATGTGGTCCGCCCTCCTGCGGCCGGTCATGCGCAGGCCGCTCGTGACCCTGCTCGCCGGACTCGCCGCCACGGCGGCGCTCGCCCTGCCCACCCTCGGCATGAAGCTCGGCACCGAGGGCAAGGACACGTTCCCCGACAGCGTGGCCGCCATGGCGACGTACGACCGGCTGACGGCCGCCTACCCGGCCGACGGGACCGCGCACCTCGTCGTCGTACGGTCGGACGCCGCCCACGCCGACGAGGCGAAGGCCGCCCTGCGCCGGCTCGCCGACCGGACCAGCGGCAACGAACTCTTCGCCCGGGACGGCACCGCACCGCGGCTGCGCACCTCCGAGGACGGACGTTCCGCGATGCTGACGCTGCCCGTCCCGTACGCCGAGAACTCCGAGGCGGCGGACCGTTCCCTGGCGCTGCTGCGCGGTGAACTCGTACCGGCGACCGTCGGCAGGGTGGCGGGCACCGAGGCCGCCGTCAGCGGCGAGATCGCCTACGGCGCGGACTACGCGGCGCACCAGGAGAAGAGGCTGCCCTGGGTGATCCTCTTCGTGTCGCTGGCGACCCTCGCCCTCATGTACGCGGCGTTCCGCTCCGTCGTCATGGCCGTGCTCAGCGTGCTGCTCAACCTCGCGGCGGTGCTGGTCTCCTGGGGCGTACTGACGCTGGTCTTCCAGGGCACCTGGGCCGAGGGACTCCTCGGCTTCGAATCCACCGGATTCGTCGGCTCCCGTACACCGCTGCTGGTCTTCGCCATCCTGGTGGGCCTCTCCACCGACTACCAGATCTTCGTGGTCAACCGGATCAAGGAGGCCGTGCGGCGCGGGGCGGCGACCCGCGAGGCCGTGGTGGACGGGATCACGGGCTCCGCGAGTGTCGTCACGAGCGCCGCGGTCATCATGGTGTCGGTCTTCGTCAGCTTCCTCTTCATCGACCGCATCGAGATGAAGCAGATCGCCGTGGGACTCACGGTGGCGGTGCTCTTCGACGCGATCGTGCTGCGCGCGCTGATCCTTCCCTCGGCGATGGCACTCCTCGGCGACCGCTGCTGGGGCCGCCCGCGAACCACCGCACCCGGCCCCGAGACCCCGCCCGGCGACCTGCCCCGCCCCGCTACCGCTGATGCAACGCCCGCCCGGCGAGGGTGAGGAAGGTTTCACCGACCGCCTCGGAGAGCGTCGGGTGGGCGTGGATGTGGCGGGCCACGTCGGCGGGCTCGGCGTCCCAGCCGACGATCAGCTGGCTCTCGGCGATCATCTCGGAGACGTGCGGTCCCACGAGATGGACACCGAGCACCTGCCCGCCGCGCGCGGCGACGACCTTCACCACGCCGCCCTGACCGTGCACCATGCCCTTGGCCACCGCGGTCAGGGGCATGGTGTTGACCACCACGTCGTGGTCGCGGCCCCGTGCCTCGGCCTCGCTCAGACCCACCGAGGCGGTCTGCGGCGAGGAGTACGTGACCCGGGGAACCGCCGCGTAGTCCACGGGCGGCGACGCGACACCCGCCAGCGTCTCGGCCGCCAGCAGACCCTCCGCGAACGAGGCGTGGGCCAGCCCGAGCGAGGGTGGCGGCAGGAGGTCACCGACCACATGGATGCCCGGTACGGCCGTCTCCAGCCGGGACCAGTCGGCGGGCACGACGAAGCCGCGCTCGTCGGTGGCCAGTCCGGCCGCCGCCAGGCCGAGACCGTCGGTCACGGGGGCGCGACCCACGGCGACCAGCAGCCGCGCGGCCTCGACCGTACGGGTCTCGCCGCGCGAGGTGCGGACATCCGCCCGTACACCGTCGTCGAGCACCGTCACGTCCAGCAGCCGCGCGCCCACCCGCACGTCGATGCCGCGCTTCTTCAGACCTCGCGTCAAGTGGCGGGAGACATCGGCGTCTTCGAGCGGTACGAGCCGTTCCGCAGCCTCGATCAGGTGACCTCGGCCCCCATGGAACGGTGGAACGAGGCGTACTCCACGCCGATCGCGCCACCGCCGAGCACCAGTACGGACGCCGGCAGCCCGGGCGCGAACAGCGCGTCGTCGCTGGTCACGACGCGGCTCCCGTCCGGGGGCAGCCCCGGCAGCGTACGAGGCCGGGACCCGGTCGCCAGGACGATGCCGCGGCGCGCGGTGAAGGCGCCGCCGCCTCCGCCTGCCACCCGTACACTCCGCGCACCGGTCAACCCCGCGCTGCCCCGCACCACTTCCACTCCGGCATGCGCGAGGTGCCCCTCGACGCCCTTGTGGTTGCGGGACACGATGTCGTCCCTGGTGGCCACCAGCGCCGGCCAGTCCACCGACTCCAGCGTCGCCTTCACCCCCCAGCGCTCCCGCGCCTCCGCGATGCCGTCGACGAGTTCGGCGGCGTGCAGCATCGCCTTGCTGGGGACGCAGCCACGGTGCAGGCACGTACCGCCCACCTTGTCCCGCTCCACCAGGACGACCTTCAGGCCGAGGGACGCGGCGCGCAGGGCGGTGCTGTAACCGCCGGTGCCGCCGCCGATCACGACCACATCGGTTTCATGAGCTTCAGTCATGACATCAGCGTCCGCCGGTCCTTGTCATGAGTCCAAGGCAATGTTTCTCTGGCATCGATGCACAGTCCTTATGGGAGCCTTGTGGGAGGGAGTGGGTGGCCGGATGAGCCTGCGGCAGATGGAGTACTTCGTCACCGTCGTCGAGGAGGAGTCCTTCACCAGGGCCGCCGAGCGCCTGCACGTCACGCAGCCCGCCCTCTCGCACCAGATCAAGGCCCTGGAGAAGTCCGTGGGCGGCGCGCTGCTGGAACGCATGCCGCGCGGCGTACGGCTGACCGTGATGGGCCGCGCCTTCCTGCCGCACGCCGAACTCGCCGTGCGCAGCGCCGTCCAGGCTCAGCGTGCCGCCAGGGCCGCCGCCGGGGCCGAGGGCGGCGAGCTGCACATCGCCACCCTCCACTCGGTCGCCGTCGGCATCCTCCCCGACGTCTTCGCCCGCTGGCGACGCGCACACCCGGGCGTGGCCCTGGTGCTGCACGAGTACGCGACGACCGAGGCGCTGGAGGAGCAACTGGAACGGGGCGTCGCCGATCTCGCGGTCGGTCCGGCCCCGTCGCGCCAGTGGCAGGGCCCCGTGGTGCCGGTCGGTGAGGAGGAGATCGTGCTGGTCGTCGCCTTTGACGACCGCCTCGCGGGCCGTACGTCGGTACGCCTCACGGAGCTGGCCGACCGCACCTGGGTGCGGTGCGCGATGGAAGCGGTGATCGACGGGCAGCGGTTCCTCGACTGGGCCTGCGCCGAGGCGGGCTTCGTACCGCGCACGGCGGTACGCACCGAGCACACCTCGACGGCGGTCCGCATGGCCGCGGCCGGTGTGGGCGTCGCCACCGCGCCGTCGCACGTCGTGCGGGGAGCTGTGGGTGAGGACTGCGTGGTGCTCCCGGTCGACCCGCCCTGGCGGCGCGCCCTGACAGTCTTCTCCCGCGTCGAGCTCACGGGCGCGGCGGCGGCGTTCGCGGATGTGCTGTGCGACGCGTGGCCGTACGGAAAGCCCGGATCCTCGAACGCCGGAGGGGCTGGATGGTGCTCAGCCACTTCCAGCCTGTCCGGCGTTTGAGGACACGCCCGTAGGGCGTCCGGGGTCTGGGGCTCGCCCCCCCGCGCGGCGGAGCCGCACAGTGTCACCGTGGGAAGGGGCGGGTAGGGGAAAAGCTCCGCAGGAGATGTCGTTACGGCCGCTCCCGGGTCAGGAGCGCCACCGGGCGTTCCGTGAAGAGGTCGGCCACGCACACCGATCCCGTGAACCCCCGCCCCGGCGCCAGCACATCCCCCCACCTCCCCTCCGGCAGCACCAGCTCCGTGTCGCGCCAGCCGCCCGCCTCCGCAAGGCGCAGCGACAGGCGTGTGACGGCCGTGACGGTCTCCCCGGAGCGGCAGAACGCCACGCAGTGGTCCGCGGCGGGCCCCGCGACCCTTAGCGGCGTATACGTGCCCGACTCGTCGAAGACCTCCGGGCGCGCCCGCCGCAGGCCGAGCGCCGCCACCGTCACGGCGTACTTCTCCGCGGACAGGCCGCCGTCGTCCGCGGCGGGCGGCGTGAAGTCGACAGGGCGCCGGTTGTCCGGGTCCACCAGGGCGCGGAACTCCCGCTCCGTGCCCTGGTAGAGGTCCGGCACCCCCGGCATCGTCAGATGCAGCAGCGCGGCCCCGAGCACATTGGCCCGTACGTACGGACCGAGATCCCGCGCGAACTTCGCCACCGTCTCGAACGGCGGCCCGGCGGGGCCCGCCGCCACGAAGTCGGCCACCGCCTGCTCGTACCCGGCGTCCTGCTCGGTCCAGCTGGTGTGCAGCCCCGCCTCCCATACGGACTTCAGCAGCGTGGCCGTCAGCCGTTCCGCGTCCGGCTCCCCGAAGCCGAGTACGGTCTGCCAGGCCGTCCACGCGAGGTGGGCGTCGGGGGCGGGGACTGAGACCAGGCCCGCGAGCAGCCGGGCCCACCGTTGCGGGCACTCGGACAGCACCGCGATCCGCGCGCGCACGTCGGCGCTGCGCTTCGTGTCGTGCGTGGACAGTACGGTGCCGGTGGCCGGCCAGTCGCGCGCCAGCCGCTCGCAGAACGCGTGGAAGTCCGCCGGGCTCACGGCGGGCGTTCCGGGTTCGCCGCCCACCTCGTTCGCCGAGATCAGCGGCGTGTACCGGTAGAAGGCCGTGTCCTCCACCGACTTGGCCCGCAGCGCCGACGCCGTCTGCGCGAACCGCGCGCAGAACGCCGCCCGGTCCGGCCCCCCGCCGAGCTTCCCCAGCGCCAGATCGCGCACCACATCGACGACCGCCGCCTCCTCCCGCACCGCGAACGCCGCCTTCACCTGCCGCGCCGCCTCCACCGGAACGGCGGCCTCGGCGCTCTCGGGACAGGGCCCGCCCGCCGTCACGTACGGGCGGTACACGGGGACGCGCACCAGCAGTTCCCGTACTGCAGTCCGCAGTGCCCAGGGCGCGTAGTCGCGCAGGGCGGGATCGGCCGCGCAGATCCGTTCGGCCGTACGGACGAGGTAGCGGGTCTCCGCGGCCAGCTCATGGGTGAGCACCTTGTACGCCGACCGTCGTACTGTCGCTTCCCAGTAGCCGCCCCGGTCCCCGGCAGGCCCCGCGAAATCGCGGTAGTGAGCGGTCAGTTCCCCGGTGCCGTCCGGATCGGTGAACAGACCGTCGATCCGGTACAGCGCGTCGTACCCCGTCGTACCCGCGACGGGCCATTCGGCGGGCAGCCGCTCAGGACCGGTCAGGATCTTCTCCACGACCGTCCAGCGGCCCCCGACCGCCTCACCGAGGCGCCGCAGATACGCCTCCGGGTCGGCCAGGCCGTCCGGGTGGTCGATGCGCAGCCCTTCCACCACCCCGTCCCGTACGAGCTCCAGAATCTTCGCGTGCGAGGCCGCGAAGACCTCCGGGTCCTCCACCCTCACCCCGATCAGCTCCGAGATGGTGAAGAAGCGGCGGTAGTTCAGCTCGGTGCGCGCCAGCCGCCACCAGCCGAGCCGGTACCACTGAGCGTCCAGCAGTTCGGGCATCGGCAGGCTCGCCGTGCCCTCGCGCAGCGGGAACGTGTGGTCGTAGTAGCGAAGGGTCTCGCCATCGACCGTCAGGTCCTCCAGCTCGTCACCGATCCGGTGCGCCAGTACGGGCAGCAGCACCTTGCCGCCGCCGCCCTCCCAGTCGATGTCGAACCACCGGGCGTACGGCGAACCCGGCCCCTCTCTCAGCACCTCCCACAGCGGTCGGTTCAGGCTCTCGGGCGCCGGTACGGCCATATGGTTCGGCACGATGTCCAGGATCAGGCCGAGACCGTGATCGCCGGCCGTGCGGGACAGCGCCCGCAGTCCCTCCTCGCCGCCGAGTTCGGCCCGCACGCGCGCGTGGTCGACGACGTCGTACCCGTGCTGGGAGCCCGGCACGGCTTCGAGTACGGGTGACAGATGCAGATGCGAGACCCCGAGAGCGGCCAGATGGGGCACCGCCTCCTCGGCGGCCGAGAAGGCGAAGTCGGAGCGGAGCTGCAGACGATAGGTGGCGGTGGGCGTCATGCGAACGTACGTACCCGCATTGGGGCCTTCTGTGTCATCGACCCATGCGTACGTGTGATGAACCGGTATTACGTTCACCTGATGCCCGGCACCCTTCAGACGTATCGCAAGGTCATCGCCCTCACCGGACCCGTCTTGCCCGTCGTGTCGTTCCTCGGCAGGCTGCCGACCGCCATGTGCCAGTTCGGCAGCCTCCTGCTGGTCGCGGAGACCAGCGGCAGCCTCGCCACGGCCGGACTGGTCGGCGGCGCCCTCGCCGCGGGGCAGACGGCCGGCGGGCCGCTCCTCGGCCGGGTGGCGGACCGTCACGGACAGCGCACCGTCGTCCTGGTCGCCGCCCTCGTCAACGCGGTCGCCGTCGCCGCTCTCGTGGTCGCCGCCCTCGACCACGTCGGCACGCTCCCGCTCGCGCTCATCGGCGCGCTCGCCGGCGCGAGCGTTCCCCAGGTCGGCCCGATGGCGCGCACGCGATCGGTCGCGCTCGCCCGCAGGAACGGCGCCGACGAACGGCTCATCAACACCGTCCTGTCGTTCGAGGGAACGCTCGACGAGGTGTCATTCGTCCTCGGCCCCGCCCTCGTGGGCCTCGCCGCGGCTCTCGCGCACCCCGCGGCCGCCCTGCTCGGGGCAGCGGGTCTGCTGGCCGTCTGCGGCACCTGGTTCGCACTGCATCCGACGGCGTCCCGAGTACGCCCCGCGCACCGCAAGGCCTCCTCCGTACGTACGAGCCTGCCCGGCGCGGTGTACGCGCTGCGCACCGCGATGGTGCTTCAGGGAGCCATGTTCGGCGCGTCCCAGGCGGGCATCACCGCGCTCACGGAGCGACTGGGGCAGCCGGAGCAGGCCGGGCTGGTCTACGCGGCCATGGGCGTCATGAGCGCCGCAGCGGGACTCGCCATGGCGGCAGTGCCCGCCACGATCACCCTGACGGCCCGCTGGCGCGCCGCGACGGCCGCCCTGATCGTGCTCTCCGTCCCGCTGCTCTTCGTCGAGTCACTGTGGGCGCTGTACGCCGTCGTCGTGGTCCTCGGCGTCGCGTACGCCCCGCACCTGATCACCCTCTTCGGCCTCACCGAACGGATCGTTCCCGAGAACAGACTGGCCGAGTCGATGGCTTTCCTGACCAGCGGCATCGTCGGCGGCCAGGCCCTGGCCCTCGCCCTCTCGGGACGCCTGGCGGAGGGCAGCGGGCCGCCCGCGGCGTTCGCCGTCGCGGTGGTGGCGGCCACGCTCTGCGCCGTACTCGCGTGGACCGCCCGCCCCGCTCCCGCGGTGGCCACTAAGCAGGCCGCTGCAACACCACCAGACTGCGCCCGATCAGCGTGACGTGTTCGCCCGCGCCCACCTTGGCACCGCTCCCGGGCGGCACCCCTTCGGGCCGCGCCGTGTCGACCACGACCTGCCACTGCTTCCCGTGGTTGACGGGAACGGTGAAATGGAGGTCCTTGGCGCTCGCGTTGAACATCAGCAGGAAGGAGTCGTCCGAGATCCGCTCGCCGCGCGGCCCCGGCTCCGAGATCGCGTGACCGTTCAGGAACACCGTCAGCGCCTTGGCGTGCGCCGCCTGCCAGTCCCGCTGGGCCATCTCCTTGCCGTCCGGCGTGAACCACGCGATGTCCGACAGATCGTCGTGCGTACCCTCCACCGGCCGCCCGTGGAAGAAGCGCCTGCGCCGGAAGACCGGATGGTCCCGCCGCAGCCACACCATCGCGCGCGTGAAGGTGTGGAGCGAACCCTCCTCGGCCTCCTTGTCCGGCCAGTGGACCCACGACAGCTCGTTGTCCTGGCAGTAGGCGTTGTTGTTGCCGCGCTGCGTCCGGGCGAACTCGTCCCCGTGCGACAGCATCGGCACGCCCTGCGACAGCATCAGCGTCGCGATGAAGTTGCGCATCTGACGGGCGCGCAGCTCCAGGATCGCGGGGTCGTCCGTGTCGCCCTCCGCCCCGCAGTTCCAGGACCGGTTGTGGCTCTCGCCGTCCCGGTTGCCCTCGCCGTTGGCCTCGTTGTGCTTGTCGTTGTACGAGACCAGGTCGGCCAGTGTGAAACCGTCGTGGCAGGTGGCGAAGTTGATGGACGCGAGCGGCCTGCGGCCGTCGTCCTGGTACAGGTCGGACGACCCGGTCAGGCGCCCCGCGAACTCGGCGATCGTCCGGGGCTCACCGCGCCACAGGTCCCGCACGGTGTCGCGGTACTTGCCGTTCCACTCGGTCCACAGCGGCGGGAAGTTCCCCACCTGGTAGCCGCCCTCGCCCACGTCCCACGGCTCGGCGATCAGCTTCACCTGGCTGACCACCGGGTCCTGCTGCACCAGGTCGAAGAAGGACGAGAGCCGGTCCACCTCGTGGAACTGCCGGGCCAGTGTCGCCGCCAGATCGAAGCGGAACCCGTCGACGTGCATCTCGGTCACCCAGTACCGCAGCGAGTCCATGATCAGCTGCAGTACGTGCGGCGAGCGCATGAGCAGCGAGTTCCCGGTCCCCGTGGTGTCCATGTAGTACCGGGGATCGTCGGCGAGACGGTAGTACGAGGCGTTGTCGAGGCCGCGGAAGGAGAGCGTGGGGCCCAGATGGTTGCCCTCCGCCGTGTGGTTGTAGACGACGTCGAGGATGACCTCGATGCCGGCCCGGTGCAGCGCCCGTACGGCCGTCTTGAACTCCAGGACCTGCTGGCCGCGGTCGCCCCAGGAGGCGTACGCGTTGTGCGGGGCGAAGAAACCGATGGTGTTGTAGCCCCAGTAGTTGCTCAGATTCGCGTCGGCCAGCCGGTGATCGTTGACGAACTGGTGCACCGGCATCAACTCGAGGGCGGTCACCCCCAGTTCCGTCAGGTGCGAGATGATCGAGGGATGCGCCAGCGCCGCGTAGGTGCCCCGGAGCTCGTCGGGGAGGTCCGGGTGCATCATCGTCAGGCCCTTCACGTGGGCCTCGTAGAGGATGGTGCGGTGATAGTCCGTGCGTGGCGGGCGGTCGTCACCCCAGTCGAAGTACGGGTTGACCACCACCGACGCCATCGTGTGCGGCGCCGAGTCCAGGTCGTTGCGCGAGTCCGGCTTCCCGAAGTGGTAGCCGTACACCGCCTCGCCCCAGTCGATCTTGCCGCTGATGGCCCGCGCGTACGGGTCGAGCAGCAGCTTGGCGGAGTTGCACCGCTTGCCCTCCTGCGGGGCGTACGGGCCGTGGACCCGGTAGCCGTAGCGCTGGCCCGGCATGATGCCGGGCAGGAAGGCATGACGTACGAACGCGTCGGACTCGCGCAGTTCCACCGCCGTCTCCGAACCGTCGTCGTGCAACAGGCACAACTCGATCCGGTCCGCGGCCTCCGAATAGACAGCGAAATTCGTTCCGGCGCCGTCGTACGTGGCGCCGAGTGGGTAAGCCTCTCCCGGCCAGACCTGCATGCGATCGACTCTTCCACTTCTGATCCGGGTTCTGCGGGGCACTTCGCACAGATCTTCCCCGAAAGTGGGGCAACCTCCTAGGACTTCGCACCGTCCTACCGGGTGACCACGCATACCCGGTATGCCAGTTGCTGTCGCGCGTGACGCGCGGAGCGACGGAGGGCTCCCGGGAGAGTAGGGGGCATTGTGCACAGGACAGTGCGCCGGCATCTGGGGAAGATGCTGGCGGGGGCCGCGATAGCGGTGACCGGCACCGCGGTGATGATCGGGGTGACGCTGCCGGATCCGGCAGGCGCCGCCGACGACACGCGCGGCGGCCGGACGGGGAGCGCGGCCGTCGCCGGGGCCGACCGGGGCGAGCAGAGCGCCCAGGGGGACCGGGACGGTGGGAGCGCGGCGGCGGGGCAGGCCCCGGCGCCCGGGGTCGTCGAGGACGCCCCGGGCGAGGGCGAGCAGGGCATCGGCAGGGACCCCCTGACCGACGCCGAGCTGGAGCGGGTGGAGAAGCTCGCGCTGACGCCGTCGCAGTTCGTCGGCGGCAGGGACGTCGAGGGGGACCGGGGGCCGCAGCACCTCGCCACGAACCTGAGCGAGATGGAGCCGTCCGAGGCCGACGACGCCGCGCCGCCGCGCCGCGCGGAAGTCTCGTACTACGACTACAAGAGCGACGAGCTGGTGACGAAGACCGTCAACCTCGCCACCGGCAAGGTCGAGCGGACCGGCGTGCTCAAGGGCGTACAGCCGTCGCCGACCCGTGCGGAGAACCGTGAGGCCACGGAGCTGATCCTGGCGAGTCCGCTCGGCAAGGGTCTGAAGGAGGACTACCAGGACGCCATGGGCAAGCCCCTCACCTCGGTGGACCAGCTGTGGGTGAACGGCGGGATCTACCGGGCGGACCTGGAGGAGACGGTGCCGCGGGCGCTCGCGCAGTGCGGCGTGCACCGCTGCGTCCGCGTCACGTCCAAGGTCGTGAACGGACCGTGGATCGACACCCGCGATCTCGTCGTCGACCTGAGCGCGAGGAAGGTCGGCCGCGTCGGCTGACCCTCCCGGCCCTCCCGTCCGACTCATCCTCTTCAGTCCCTTCCCGCACTTCCGTACGAGGGAGTTCATCCTCATGCACGTCAACAGAACTTCTGCTGCCCGCAAGCGGGCCGCTGCAACCCTCGCGGCCGCCGCCCTGATGGGCAGCCTCGCCACCGCGGGCGGTTCCGCGGCCTCCGCGGCACCCAAGGCCGCGCCCGCGGCACCCGCACCCGCACCGGCCCCGGCCGACTGCAGCGCGGCGTACCGCATCGAGCAGAAACTCGACGGCGGCACCACCTGGCGCATGTGCTGGAACTACGACAGCGACGCCGGCCTGGTCCTGGAGAAGGTGTCGTACCAGCCCAAGGGCGAACCCAAACCGATCCGCGTCCTGACGAGCGGCAAGCTCGCACAGGTGCACGTGCCGTACGACAACGGCGAGGCGGAGTACGACGATCTGACCAGCTACGGCTTCGGCCAGGGACTCCAGAACCTGAATCCGGCCGAATGCCCCGGCGGCACCATCCGGACCGTCCGGCTCCGCGAGGTGGGCAACGTCAAGGGGATCTGCGCGACCACGCGTGCGCGCGGGCACGCGTACCGCCTCGCCAGCGACGAAGGCACCAAGGTCTGGCAGGCCCAGGGCAAGGACCTGCTCGTCTACACCGTCAACAAGGTGTCCTGGTACGAGTACATCACCGAGTGGCGCTTCTCGTCCGACGGCACCATATCCGCCAACGTCGGTGCCACGGGCAGCCTTGCGCCGGACGACTACGACGCCACCGACGGCCGGGGCTGGCCGATCGGCAAGGGCGCACGCGACTACGCCACCAGCCACAGCCACAACGTCTTCTGGCGGCTGAACTTCGGTCTCGACGGCAGCTCGAAGAACCGGATCGAGCAGTACGACTCGAAGGTCACCCCGCCGCGTGGCAACGGCAGCCCCACCACAAAGACCACCCGTACCCCCATAGCAAAGGAGCTCGCGGGCGACGCCAAGAGCATGCGGTGGTGGCGGGTCGTCAGTGCGACCGGCAAGAACAAGGACGGACACGCGCGCTCGTACGAGATCGTGCCGGGGCCCTCCAACAAGCACCCCGGGCGCAGCTTCACCAAACACGACATCTATTTCACGAACTACCGCAAATGTGAGCAGTTCGCGAGCAACAACATCCGCGACTGCGGTGGCGCGAACGCGCCGAACAGCGTCGACAAGTGGGCCAACGGCGAGACCCTCACGAATCCGATCACCTGGGTCAACATCGGTTTCCACCACATAGCCCGGGACGAGGACCAGCAGCCCATGCCGGTCCACTGGCAGGGTTTCCAGCTCGCGCCCAGGGACGTAACCGCTATGAATCCGCTCACTCCGGCTGATCTCGCAGGACAGAACGGGAACTACCAGTAGGGGAGTTGAGAAAGGAGCCTGCGGATCGGCTGCACCGCCTCCCGCTCGCGGAGTACCCTTCCTTGATCGTTGGAGACGGGGCTTCCAGGAGCTGAAGGCGGTGCGTGGGTGAGCTCGGGAGGGCTGGAACTGCCCCCCGGTGACGCAGGTCACGAGGGGGGTTCCGCAGGCGTCCCGCCCGGAGCGGTCTCGCTTGCGCGTCCGATGGAGATCGGCGCGGAGCTGGACTGGGACGCGGACGCCTGGAGCGAGGTGCGTACGCGCGCTCAGCGGGCGGGGCGGGCCTACATCTGGCTGAACCTCGTGGAGCAGCGGCTGCGCGCCGTTGTCGCCGCCGTGCTCCGGCCCATCTACGAGCCGGTGCACGGCGAGGACGACTGGGTGGTGGCGGCCGCGGGGCCGGCTGGGCAGGAGTGGGTGCAGCGCGCCGTCGCGGTGCGGGAGGTGTCCCGCAGGAAGGGCTACCTGCTCGACCCGGCCGACGACAACGTCATCAGCTTCCTCACGCTGCCGCAGTTGCGCGAGCTCATGGTGCAGCACTGGCCGTGCTTCGAGCCGTACTTCGACGACCGGCGCGAGGTCGAGCTGGCCCTGGACGAGCTGGAAGTCACCCGTAACGTCGTCTCGCGCAACCGTGCGCTGTCCGAGGCGGTCCTCGCCCAGGCGGAACGGGCGTCCGCGCGGCTCCTCGAAATCCTGGGCAGCGGGGCCGGCGTGCAGTCCGGCGGCCGGCTCAAGGTGGACGCCGTCGAGGAACTGGTGGGGGACAGGTATGCCGATGTCGTCAGCGTCCACCCGGACCGGGTACGCCTCCAGCGCCAGCTCCCCGCCGAGGACCTCTTCGGCGGCGCGCGGCGCCTCGACGCGATCGGCATAGGCCTGAACCTCCTCGTCCAGAACTTCTCCGGCAGGCGGCTGGTGCGGCTGGCGGAGTCCGGCTGTCGCATACGTCTGCTCTTCCTCAATCCGGCGAGCAGCGCGGTCAAACGGCGCGAGCGCGAACTGGGGCTGAAGAAGGGCGAACTGAGCCGTTCGGTCGAGATGAACATCCTCCACATGCGGCGGGTGCGCTCGAAGCTCCGTGATCCCGGGGCGTTCCAGATCCAGGTCTTCGACGAGACACCGCGCTTCACGGCCTACCTCGTGGACGGGGACGGCTCGGACGGACTGGCCGTTGTCCAGCCGTATCTGCGCAAGGCGCGTGGCATGGAGGCGCCGGTGCTGGTGCTGCGGGGCAGTGGGCGTGGCGTGGTCAGGCATGGACAGGACAGTCAGAACAGCGAACACGGTCTTTTCGAGACGTACCGGGAGGAATTCGAAGCCGTGTGGGCGGACTCCCGGCCGGTGTCCTGACCGGTGTCCCGACCGCTGTCCTGACCGCTGTCCTGACCCGCCTGCGAGGGCGTTGTCAGTGGTGCGTGCGAGGGTGGTTCTCCACCGGGGAGCTTCCGGGGGAGCATCACGAAGGAGGTCCCACGATGGGATGGCACGGGGAACCGCTGGTCGGATTCGACCTGGAGACGACCGGCACGGAGCCGCTGGAGTCCCGCATCGTCACCGCCGCGATCGTCGGCGTGCAGGACGGCAGGGTGTCCCGGCAGCGCGACTGGCTGGCCGACCCTGGCATCCGCATTCCGGCGCAGGCGTCAGCGATCCACGGGATCAGCAGCGAGCGTGCCGGTGCGGAGGGCAGGCCGGCCCGTGAGGTCGCCGACCAGATCGCGGAGACCCTCACCGGGTACTGGGCGCAGGGGGTGCCCGTCGTCGCCTACAACGCGGCATTCGATCTGACGCTGCTCGCGGCCGAGTTGCGCAGGCACGGGCTGCCGTCACTGAGTGAGCGGCGGGGCGGCGCGGGCATCGGCCCCGTCATCGATCCGTACACGATCGACCGCGCCGTCGACCGCTACCGCAGGGGCAAGCGGACGCTGGAAGCCGTCTGTGCCGAGTACGGCGTGGTCCTGGACGGCGCCCACGAGGCCTCGGCCGACGCCCTCGCGGCGGTCAGGGTCGCCCGCGCGATAGCCGAGCGCCATCCGTCGATCGCGGCGCTGGCCCCTGCCGAGCTGCACGACAAGCAGATTCAGTGGTACGCCGACTGGGCGGCCGACTTCCAGGAGTTCCTCCGCAAGAAGGGCACCCCGGACGCGGTCATCGATCCCAGGTGGCCGCTGCGCGCACTGACCCCGGTCGCGCTCTGACCCGGATCGAGAGCGGCTGACCGCGCCTCAGAACGGATACCAGCGGACCTCCGGGTCGCCGTCGCGCAGGGACGCCACCCGCCGGCGGAACTCGGCGAGCGCCGCCGGGCTGGACGGGGCGTGCTGCGCCACCCACGCGCAGCTTGCCGTCTCACGGGCGCCGCGCAGCACGGCGAAGCCGGCCCATTCGCGTACGTCCCAGCCGTACGCCGAGGTGAACGTGTCGTACGCCTCGGGCGCCAGGCCGTAGCGGTCGCGCGAGAGGGCCATGACCACCAGGTCGTGCTCGCGGAAGTCGGCGGCGAAGGTCTCCAGGTCCACCAGGACCGGCCCTTCGGGACCGACATGGACGTTGCGGGGAAGCGCGTCACCATGGATCGGCCCCTGCGGCAGGTGCGGGGTGAGCGCGGCCGACGCCGCCGCGAAGCCGTCGCGCCGCTCGCGCAGGTACGCCGCGTCAGCCGGGGCGATCGCGTCCCCGGCGAGCCGCAGCCACCGCTCGACGCCGCCCAGCAGCTCACGCCGGGGGAGGGGGAAGGAGGGCGCGGGCAGGGCGTGGACGAGGCGCAGCAGCGCTGCGAGATCCTGCGGGCCCGCAGGCCGTACGGACTCGGGCAGTCGGTGCCACAGCGTCACCGGGTGGCCGTCCATCACACGGGGCTTCGGCTCGGCGGCCCGTACGGCGGGGACGCCCGAAGAGGCGAGCCAGGCCGCGACGGCCAGCTCGCGCTCGGCCCGCGCCACCAGCTCCGGGTCGCGGCGGCCGACCTTGACGACCACGGAGCCGACCGCGAACACCGCGTTCTCGCCCAGCGCCAGCAGCTTCGCGTCGGCGGCGGAGGCGGGGAGTCCGGCAGTGGCCAGGACCTTGCGTGCTCGTGTCTCGTCCATGAGCACTGATTCTCGCATTCCCGCAGGTGGGGTTGACGAACCGATGACCCGTCAGCACGATGACGGGGGCCGCCGGGACGGCCGGGCAGTCCAGATCGGCCGAGCCGCCCGAAGGAGTCGATTCCGTGACATCGAAGACCGCGAAGGCGCGGTCCGGCAGAAGCTCCAGCAGTGGTGCGGCGGACCGTGGCGCCTGGGTCCTGGTGCTGCCCGCGCTCATCCCGATCCTGATCCTCAGCGTCGGCCCGCTGCTCTACGGCATAGCCCTCGCCTTCACCGACGCCCAGTCGGGCCGCACCACACCCACCCAGTGGATCGGACTGCTGAACTTCCAGGACCTGCTGCACGACACGCTCTTCTGGGACTCGTTCCGGATCGGCCTGCTCTGGGCGGTCGGGGTGACCGTTCCGCAGTTCCTGCTGGCGCTCGGCCTCGCCCTCCTGCTCAACCAGAACCTCCGCTTCCGCTGGCTGGCCAGGGCGCTCGCCATCATCCCGTGGGCCATGCCCGAAGTGGTCGTCGGCATCATGTGGCGCCTCGTCTACCACCCCGACGCCGGGATCCTGAACGAGACCATCCGCGACCTGGGCCTGGGCGACGGACGCGACTGGCTGACCGGCCTCGCCACCGCCCTGCCCGCCGTCATGCTCGTCGGCATCTGGGCGGGCATGCCCCAGACCACAGTGGCCCTGCTCGCCGGCCTCCAGAACACCCCGCACGAGCTGCACGAGGCGGCCGCCCTCGACGGCGCCGGGGCGTGGCGCCGCTTCCGTACCGTCACCTGGCCCGCCATCAAGCCGGTCGCCCTCGCCATCACCGCGCTCAATTTTATTTGGAATTTCAACTCCTTCGCGCTGGTCTACGTCCTGACCAGCGGCGGCCCCGGGGGCCGCACCCGCCTGCCCATGCTCTTCGCGTACGAACAGGCCTTCCGGTACGGCCAGTTCGGTTACGCCGCCGCCATGGGCTGCGTCATGGTCGCGGTGATCTCGGTGATGCTCGCCTTCTACCTCGTGGGCCGCCTGAAGGGAGCCGAAGACCAGTGACGATCCGCACCCGCAGGTCCGCACGCGCCGGCCAGTACCTCGCGCTCATCTGCTACCTGGTCTTTCTCGCCTTCCCGTTCCTCTGGCTGGTCTCGACGGCCTTCAAGCCGGCGCGCGAGCTCGGCTCCCTGCATCCCACCTGGATCCCGCAGAACCCGACCCTCGACAACTTCCGTCAGGCCTTCGACGAACAGCCCCTGCTGGAAGCGGCGCTCAACAGCCTCGTCGCCGCCCTCTCGGCGGCCCTCATCGCCGTCGTCATCGCGACCCCGATGGCGTACGTCATGGCCCGCCACCGCAACAAGCTCTCCGCCGCCGCCACCGGCTGGGTCGTGGTCAGCCAGGCGTTCCCCTTCGTCCTGGTGATCATCCCGCTCTTCCTCATCCTCAAGAACCTCCACCTCATCAACTCCCTGGCGGGCCTGATCATGGTGTACGTCGTGTGGTCGCTGCCCTTCGCGCTCTGGATGCTGGTCGGTTACGTCCGGGCCGTACCGCGCGAGCTGGAGGAGGCCGCCGCGGTCGACGGCGCGAGCAGGCTCCGTACGCTCGTCTCCGTCACCGCCCCGCTGCTGGCCCCCGGCATCGTCGCCACCGCGCTGTTCGCGTTCATCACCGCATGGAACGAGTTCTTCTTCGCGCTCGTCCTGCTCAAGACCCCTTCGATGCAGACGTTGCCGGTCGTGCTCACCCACTTCCTCGGTGCCGAGGGCGTGGCCGACCTCGGCCCCCTCGCCGCCGCCGCGTTCCTCGCCACGCTCCCTTCTCTCGTCGTGTTCGCCGTGATCCAGAAACGGATCACGGGCGGGATGATGGCCGGGGCGGTGAAGGCGTGATGCGACGTATCGCCCGGCTCACGAAGGCAAAGCGGCTCACGGCCACCGCGCTCGCCTCGCTGCTGCTGCTCACCGGCTGCTCGGACGGCGACGGCGGCGGCCGGGACGCCGATGGGAAGATCACGCTCCGTTTCCAGTCCCTCGCCTGGCAGAAGGAGTCCGTCGACGCCAACAAGGAGCTCGTCGACGAGTGGAACGCCACGCATCCCGACGTCCGCGTCGAGTACGTCCAGGGCAGCTGGGACAGCGTCCACGACCAGTTGCTGACGTCCTTCGAGGGCGGCGAGGCGCCGGACATCATCCACGACGCCTCCGACGACCTCGCCGACTTCGCGTACGGCGGCTACCTCACCGATCTGCGTGAGCTGCTGCCCGCCCGGCTGAGGAGCGACATCCCGCGGCGCAGCTGGGGGACGGCGACGTTCGGCGAGGGCGTGTACGGCGTGCCGTTCCTCCAGGAGCCGAGGGTCCTGATCGCGAACGAGAAGATCCTCAAGGAGTCGGGCGTACGCATCCCGACTCCCGAAAAGTTGTGGAGCTGGCCGGAGTTCCGGCAGATCACCAAGGAACTGAGTGGCGGCGACGGCAAGAGGTTCGGCGTCGCCTGGCCCCTGAAGGATCCCGTCTCCGCCACCCTCAACCTCGGGCTCTCGGCGGGCGGGCAACTCTTCCACCGCGACGCCGGCGGCAAGGCGAAGGTGCGCTTCACCGAGGGCGACGCCGTGGTTCCCGGCACCATCCGCGACCAGGTCAACACCGACAAGAGCGCATCGGCGGCCACCCTCGGCATGGGCGGCTCCGACACCCTGCCCGGCTTCTTCGGCGGCAAGTACGCCATGGTGCCGCTCGGCTTCTCCTACCGGCAGCAGATCGTGCAGCAGGCGCCCGAGGGCTTCGAGTGGACGGTGCTGCCTGCCCCGGCGGGCGCCGGAGGACCGGCCCAGGGCGTGAGCCCCCAGACGCTGTCGATCGCCGAGGACAGCCCGTACAAGAAGGAGGCGATGGAGTTCATCGACTTCTTCCTCCGGCCCGCCAACATGGCGCGCCTCGCCAAGGGCGACTGGATGCTGCCGACCGGCACCGCGGCGCTGAAGGACCCGGCCCTGCGCACCGAGAAGGACGGCTGGGCCACCGGCACGGCACTCGCCGAGCACCTGGTGCCGGCGCCGGCGCAGTCCGTGCGCGGCTACCCCGAGTGGAAGGACAAGGTGGCGACCCCCGCCTACCAGGAGTACTACAGCGGAGCGATCGACGCCGGGGAGCTGGAGAAACGCCTGGTCGAGGACGGCAACTTGGTACTCGCCCGCTACCAGCGCTAATTCTGGTTGCACGAGACGTATCGTCTCGCTTATGGTCGGGGCATGACTTCACGCAAGCGTGCCCACATCGCCATGTTCTCCATCGCCGCCCCCGGGCACGTGAACCCGAGCATCGAAGTGATCCGGGAGCTCATCGCCCGGGGCCACCGCGTCTCGTACGCGATCCCCGCCTCCTTCGCCGACCGGGTCGCCGTCACCGGGGCCGACCCGGTGATCTACACCTCCACGCTCCCCACCGAGGACAACCCTGAGGCATGGGGCGCGGAGCTGATCGACAACGTCGAGCCGTTCCTCAACGACGCCGTCCAGGCGCTGCCCCAGCTCGCCGAGGCGTTCACGGGCGACGTGCCCGACCTCGTCATCCACGACATCACCTCCTATCCGGCGGGCGTCCTCGCCCACCGCTGGGGCGTGCCCGCCGTCTCGCTCTCCCCGAACCTGGTCGCCTGGGAGGGGTACGAGGAAGAGGTCGCCGAGCCGATGTTCGCCGAGCTCAAGCAGTCCGAGCGCGGCAAGGCGTACTACGCGCGCTTTTGCGCCTGGCTCGACGAGAACGGCCTCTCCGGTACCGACCCCGACCGCTTCATGGGCCGGCCGCGCCGCAGTATCGTCCTCATCCCCAAGGTCCTCCAGCCCAACGCCGACCGCGTCGACGAGTCCGTGTACACCTTCGTCGGCGCCTGCCAGGGCGACCGCGCGGACCAGGGCGACTGGCAGCGCCCGGCCGGGGCGGACAAGGTCCTGCTGGTGTCGCTCGGTTCGACGTTCACCAAACAGCCCGGCTTCTACCGCGAGTGCGTCAAGGCATTCGGCGACCTGCCCGGCTGGCACGTCGTGCTCCAGATCGGTAAGTACGTCGACGAGTCCGAACTCGGCGAGGTGCCGGCCAACATCGAGGTGCACAGCTGGGTGCCGCAGATGGCCGTCCTCAAGCAGGCGGACGCCTTCATCACCCACGCGGGCGCCGGCGGCAGCCAGGAGGGCCTCGCCACCGGTACGCCGATGGTCGCCGTCCCGCAGGCCGTCGACCAGTTCGGCAACGCCGACATGCTCGTCTCGCTCGGCGTCGCCCGCCGCATCGACACCGAGGACGCCACCGCCGACGCGCTGCGCGCCGCCGTCCTCGGCCTCGTCGACGACCCCGAGGTGGTCCGCAGGGCCGAGGAGATCCGTCTCGGCATGGCGTCCGAGGGCGGCACCCAGCGGGCAGCCGACCTCATCGAGGCCGAACTGCCCGTTGGCTAGCGCCGGTTCAGTGGAAGCGGGTCGTCACGATCCGCGCCTTGTAGATCTGGGCGCCCGCCCGCTTCTTGGTGGCCCCGCCGGAGAAATGCACGGTGGGGCCGCCGTAGGGCGCGTCCCCCGGCGTCGGATCGAGCGTCCACATCGCCTCGCCCGAAGGATGGCGGACGTACGACTTGACGTAGTCCGCCCCCGAGAACGACGTCGCCCTGCGGGTCAGCTTGTCCACCGAGTAGACATGGTGGCTGTCGGTCACGGTGAGCTTGCCGGGGTTCGCGTAGTCGGGCTGGATGTCGTGCCCGTTCCCCGAGATGGCGATGTCGGCTCCCGCCTTCCGCAGCCGCACATTCCGCATCGTGCCGTCGACCTTGTACGTGCGGATCACCTTGCCGCCCGTCACCCACAGCAGCTTGTTCTCGTCGTCCCACAGGACGGCGTGCGGCTTCGGCATGTTGGTGATCGTCTGTACGAGCTTGAGCGAGCCCAGACTGCTGCTGCTCACGCCGTACACATGCAGCCGGTCGCGGGTCCCCGCCACCACCACCGCGCCCGCGTGCGGCACCCGCTCGACGGAGTGCGGGTAGCTGGCGACGCTCACCTCCCACAGGAGGTCGGCCCGGGTGAGCCGGCTGCCGTTCCCCGTCACCCGGACGATGCCCGCCCGGCCGTTGCCGGGCACCCCGGCGGTCATCAGCGCGATCATTCCGTACCGCCGCGTCTCGCGGAAACGGATCTCGAACGGGTCGTTCCAGCCGGACGCGCCGCCGGGATCGAAGCTCCACTTGAGATTCGCGTCGGTCCAGCTCTGGTTGCGCTCGAAGACCAGGAACCGGTTGGTCTTCTGGTCGGTGAGCGCCACCCGGTAGTCGGCCGGAGCCGCGCTCGCGGCCGGCGCGCCGAGCAGACCGGCGGCCGGAATCGCCACCGCGCCCGCCGCCGCGCCACGTAACAGCGTCCGCCTGTCCATGCGTTGTCCTCCCCCTGGAAACCAGAAACCGATGTCACCGGACATACAACTGGATGCCCGGGCGTGCCGGAAGGTTCCACGGTGTCGGGCTCCTGCCCGACTTGGCAGGCGCTGCCCCTTTTCTTATTACGAAAGCTTGTTGACTAAGTAACAGGCACATGTAGGTCTTGATCTGAGCGTGTCAATCCGTCAGGGTTTCGAGGCAGCCCCCGGAGATCTTCCGGTCCGGAGGCAAATCCCCCCACATTTTGACGAGGAGACCCCTCTTCATGGCAATGCACAAGCGTTCCAGCCGGCTGAAGCTCACCGCGGCGATAACCGCCGTGGCGGCAGCGGCAGGCGTGACCGTACTCAACTCCTCCTTCGCGGGAGCGGCTCCCGTTGCCCAGGGGCATGTGTACGGAACCGACGCCAAGGGCGCGGTCGCAGGCAGCTACATCGTGATGCTGGACGAGAAGACCGACAAGCAGGACCTGGCCAAGGAGTACGGCGGCAAGCTGCAGCGCAACTACAGCTCCGCCATCAACGGCTTCTCCGCCAGCGGTCTTTCGGAGACCGAGGCCAAGCGCCTCGCCGCCGACCCGTCCGTCGCCAAGGTCGTCCAGAACAAGAAGTTCACCATCAGCGCGACGCAGGACAACCCGCCGTCCTGGGGCATCGACCGCATCGACCAGGCCAACACCGCCGGCGACAGCAAGTACACGTACCCGGACAGCGCGGGCGAGGGCGTCACGGCGTACGTCATCGACACCGGAGTCCGCATCTCGCACAAGGACTTCGAGGGCCGCGCCACCCACGGCTTCGACGCCGTGGACAACGACAACTCCGCCGACGACGGCAACGGCCACGGCACGCACGTCGCCGGAACCATCGCGGGCGCCGCGCACGGTGTCGCGAAGAAGGCGAAGATCGTCGCGGTCCGTGTCCTGGACGACCAGGGCGCGGGCACCACCGAGGGCGTCGTCGCCGGCATCGACTGGGTCACCAAGAACCACCAGGGCCCGTCCGTCGCCAACATGAGCCTCGGCGGCGGCGCCGACGAGGCCCTCGACGAGGCGGTACGCAAGTCCATCGCCTCCGGTGTCACCTACGGCGTAGCGGCGGGCAACGAGTCGAGCGACGCCGGCCAGGGCTCGCCGTCCCGCGTGAAGGAGGCCATCACGGTCGCCTCCAGCACCAAGGACGACGCGCAGTCCGACTTCTCCAACTTCGGCTCGGTCGTGGACATCTACGCGCCGGGCTCGGACATCACCTCGTCCTGGAACGACAGCGACACCGGCACGAAGACCATCTCCGGTACGTCCATGGCGACCCCCCACGTCGTGGGCGCCGCCGCGGTCTACCTGGCGGGCCACAAGGACGCCACCCCTGAGGCCGTCGCGACGGCGCTGACCGGGGGCGCCACCCTCGACAAGATCAGCAACCCGAGCACCGGCACGGCGAACAAGTTGCTGAAGGTCGTCGAGTAAGGACTCGGCCCAGCACCGAACGGGCGGTCGCCGTGCCCCTCCCCCACGGGGTGCGGCGGCCGCCTATCGTTTGGCGCATGACCACGACGTACGCCGCCCTGCTGCGCGGAATCAATGTGAGCGGGCACAGACGAGTGCCCATGGCGGAACTCAGGGTGCTGCTGGCCGAACTGGGCCACCGGGATGTCCGTACGTACCTCCAGAGCGGCAACGCCGTCTTCACCACCGACGCCGGCCCCGACGCCTCCGACGAGGACGCGCTCGCCGCGGCCCTTGAGCAGGCCATCGAAACCCGCTTCGGTTTCGCCGTCGACTGCCTGGTCCGCAGCGGCGCCTACCTGAAAGCCGTCGCGGACGCCTGCCCCTTCCCTGCCGCCGAGCTGGCGGGCAAGCAGCTCCATGTCACGTACTTCTCGCAGCCGCTCACCCCAGACCGGTTCGCTTCCGTCGACCCGGCGGCGTACCTCCCCGAGGAGTTCCGCCTCGGTGACCGCGCCCTCTACCTCTACACACCGGACGGCCTCGGCCGCTCCAAGCTCGCCGAGGTGCTCGCGAGACCTGCCCTCCTCAAGGGGATCACCGGCACCACCCGCAACTGGAACACGGTCGTGAAGCTCGTGGAGATGACCCACCGGAGCACGCCGTAGTACGCAGCTAAGGGGAAGCCACGACGACGACCGCGACGTCACACCGAAGGCCCCGTGACCCGCTCCGCCCGTGCCGTCCACCGGCCGTCCGTACGGGCGATCCGCACCGGGTGGTCGAAGCACTTGCTGACCTTTTCCGTCGTCAGTACGCGGGTCGCTGGGGGTGGCGGAACTGACGGCGCTGGCGGACGCGGGCCAGACCAGACGGCACGGGTGGACGCGGGCCAGGCCACTTTCCCCGGCCCGGGCAAGACCCGCGGGGTCCGAAAGCACACGCCTACGCGCTGACCGCCGCCAGCCGCACCGGCACCCGTGCCTCGTCGTAGCGCGTCAGCAGCAGCCGGGCCACCTCCGGGGACGCGCCCAGGACGTCACCCACCACCTCCGCGCCGGATTCACGCGCCCCGCGCGCGATCCGGTCCGGCAGGAAGCCGGGGGCTATGACGTACGGGGCGACGGCCACACGCCGTACCTCTGGCGCAGCCCGCAGCAGCCGGACCGCGTCCTGCGTACGAGGAAGAGATGCGGAGGCGAACGCAGGCCGCACGGCGCACCAACCGGTGGACCGCAGCTCCCGCGCGATTTCAGCGATCACTGCGATCGCCTCCGGGTCGGTGGAGCCCGCCGAGGCCAGGACGACCCCGGTCGAGCCTTTGTCGCCGGGGGTGAGCCCGGCTTCGTACAGCCGCCGCTCCAGCGCGGTGAGCAGGAGCGGCGACGGGCCGAGCACCTCCGCCTGGTGAATCCGCAACCGCGGCAGCCGCGCCGACGCCTCGTGGAGTACGGCGGGGATGTCGGCCTTCGCGTGAAAGGCGCGGGTCAGGAGGAGCGGCAGGGCCACCACGTCCCGCACGCCCTCCGCCGCGAGGCCTTCCAGCACCTGCGGAACAGCCGGGGCGTTGAAGTCCAGGAACGCGGTCTCCACGCGCAGCCCGGGCCGCAGCGACCGTACCCGCGCCACGAGGGAGTGCACGGTCGCGGCGTGCCGCGGGTCGCGGCTGCCGTGGGCTATGACGAGGAGAACCGGGCGACGGAACATGGTGATCAGCCCTTGGTCAGCAGGCCACGGCTGCGCAGCACGCGGCGCTCCAGCGGGGAGAAGAACAGCAGGTCGATACCGATGCCGACGATCAGAATCAGGATGATGGTGGCCAGCACACCCGACATGTCGCTGTAGGTGCGGAAGTTCTCCATCAACTGCCCCAGACCCGTGCCGAGGTCCGGCGAGTTGGCGATCAGCTCGGCGGCCATCAGCGAGCGCCACGAGAAGGCCCACCCCTGCTTCAGCCCCGCCAGGTAGCCGGGCAGCGCGGCGGGCAGCAGCACGTGCCGGATGCCGTTGACGCCGGTGGCCCCGATGGTGCGGCCGGCTCGCAGGTACAGCGGCGGGATCTGGTCGACACCGGCGACGAGACCGTTGGCGATCGACGGTACGGCGCCCAGCAGCACCACCGCGTAGATCGTCGCGTCGGTCAGCCCGAACCAGATGATCGCGGCGGGCACCCAGGCCACCGAAGGCAGCGACTGGAGTCCGGACAGGATCGGCCCGATCGCCGCCCGCACCACTTTCACCCGGGCCACGAGCAGACCGAGCGGCGTACCGATGGCGACCGAGACGGCGAAGCCGAGGGCGCCGCGCGAGATGCTGGTCCAGATGTAGCCGAGCAGGGTCCCTTCGAGCCACATCTGCTCGATGGAGTGCCAGACGTCGACCGGGCCGGGCAGGACGTAGTCCGGCTTGAGGTCCGAGGCCGCGGCGAGGTGCCACAGGGTGATGACCAGGGTGATGGCCACCAGCGGCGGCACCACCTTGGACAGCAGGATCCGGCCGAGGCCGACCCGCTCGGTGGAGTGAGTGGTCTCCAGTGCGTCCAGGCCGGCCTCAAGACCGGCGAGGTCGTTCTTCGGACGCGGGTCCCTCGTATCAGTGCTGGTATCAGTGCTGGCCATGTCGGCGGATCTCCCCCCGCAGCTGTTCAGTGATCTCTACGGACAGTTCGGCGACCGCGGAATCCTCGATCCGGCGCGGCTGCGGGATGCCGACCTTCCATTCGCGCGCGATGCGTCCCGGACGGGACGACAGCAGCACCACGCGCTCGGCGAGGCGGACGGCCTCGCGGACGTTGTGGGTGACGAAGAGGACCGACACGCTGGTCTCGGACCAGATCCGCGTCAGTTCCTCGTGCAGTACGTCGCGGGTGATGGCGTCCAGCGCCGCGAACGGCTCGTCCATCAGCAGGAGCTTGCTGTCCTGGGCCAGGGCACGCGCCAGCGCGACGCGCTGCCGCATACCGCCCGACAGCTCGTGCACCCGCTTCCCGTACGCCCCGCCGAGCCGCACCAGCTGAAGCAGCCGCTCGGCCTCGCCGCGACGCTCCGCCTTGGCCATGCCCCGCATCTTCAGGGCGAGTTCGATGTTCTTGCCCGCGGTGAGCCACGGGAAGAGCGCGTGCTCCTGGAACATCAGGGCGGGCCGCCCGCCGGGCACGTCGATCGTGCCCGCGGACGGCCGGTCGAGCCCCGCGACCAGGTTGAGCAGCGTCGACTTGCCGCAGCCGGAAGCCCCCAGCAGGGTCACGAACTCACCCGGCGCGACATCGATGCTGATGTCGTCCAGTACGAGCTGCTGCGCGCCGGGCCGGCCGAACGACTTCGACACGTGGTCGATCCGTGCGGCGTACTGCGCCGTGTCTACGGGCGCGGCGGCCTGCTTGACGAGTGCGGTGGCCATGAGCCTCACCTCCTGAGGGCGTTCCGGTTGCGGGAAGGGACGGTTACTTGGCGCCGAGTCCGGCGTCGTCGACGGCGGGCCGCTTCTCGGCCTTCAGCACCTTGTTGAGGAGCGTCAGGTCGTAGATGCCGTCGAGCAGCGGGTCTTTGAGGAGACCGGCCGCGACAGCGTGACCGGCCTCGTCCCGCAGCGTCGAAGCGAGCGGGTCGTCGGTCGTCTCGACGTTCTTGAAGGCCGGGTCGAGCACCTCGGCGGGCAGTTCCTTGCCGGAGTCCGCCTTCAGCTTCGCGTTGACGGCGGCCTTCGCCTCGTCGGGGTTGGCCTTGATCCAGGCGTTGCTCTTCACGGAGCCGCGCAGCACCGCCTCGACGACCTCCGGGTGCTCCTTGAGGAACGTCTGGGAGACGATCACGTTCGTGATGACGAACTTGCCGTCCTTCCACAGCTTCTTCTCGTCGAGCAGCACCTTGCCGCCGCCTGCGACCAGTTTGGACGCGGTCGGCTCCGGCACCCAGGCACCGTCCAGCGCGCCGGACTCGAAGGACGCCGGGATCTCCTTGTTGTCCTGGCGGACGACGCTGACGTCGCCCTTGCCGGTGTTGGCGTCGACCTTCAGGCCCTTGCCCGACAGGTAGTTCAGCAGCGCCACGTCCTGGGTGTTGCCGAGCTGCGGGGTCGCGATGCGCTTGCCCTTGAGGTCGTCCAGGGACTTGATCTTCTTCGGGTCGACGACGAGCGAGACGCCGCCGGAGGCCGAGCCGGAGATGATCCTGAGGTTCTGGCCCTCGGACTTGGTGAAGCCGTTGATGGCGGGGGAGGGGCCGATCCAGCCGATGTCGATGGCACCGGCGTTGAGGGCCTCGATCTCCGAGGGGCCGGCGTTGAAGGGCTGCGCCTTGACCTTGGTGCCGCCCAGTTCCTTCTGGAACAGGCCCTTCTGGAGGCCGACCAGTGCGGTGGCGTGCGTGACGTTCGCGAAGTACCCGATCCGCACCTCGTCGACGCCGCCGGTCTTCTGGCCCTTGGCGACGTGGACGGTCTGGTCGCCCTTCTCGGCCTGCGAGCCGTAACCGCAGGCGCCGAGCACGCCGGTCAGCAGCGGCAGCGCGGCGGCAGCGGCGAGGCTGCGGCGAAGGGTGGCACGGGGGGCATGCACGGGAGTGTTCCTCTCGGTGGCCCGGCGTCACACCTTTCGCGTGGAGCGCGGTGTGTCCGGGAAATCGGCAGGTCTTCGTCGGTACGGCGGCAGGGCGCGCAAGCGGTGCGCGTACGTCAGCGGGCACATCGCGCCACCCCGCCCGTGCCCGCGCCGACGGTACCGCTGCCGACGCGGCCGCCCTCCTTCGCGAACAGCCCGTACATGTCGACGGTCATGGTCAGAAGTCCCAGCCCTCGTCGTCCGCCACGGCCTTCACGGCCTCGGCGGCGAACGAGTCGCCCGCCATGCCCGCCGCCAGCGTCGTACCGTCCGCCGGGTCGATCAGCAGGAACGATCCGGTGCGGCGCGAGTCGCGGTACGCGTCGAGCGCGAGCGGCTCGGCGGTACGGACCTTCACCCGGCCGATGTCATTGGCCACCAGCTGACCCGGGTCCGGATGCTGAGACAGGTCGTCCAGCGTCAGCCGCGACGGGATCTCCTTGACGATCGCCTTGACCGTACGGGTGGTGTGCTTGAGCAGCACCCGCTGGCCCACGGTGAGCGGCTGGTCCGCCACGTGGCAGACGGTCGCCTCGACGTCCTGGGTGGTGCGCGGCGCGGAACCGCTCGGCGCGATCAGGTCACCGCGCGAGATGTCCAGGTCGTCGGCGAGCGTGACCGTCACCGACTGCGGCGCCCACGCGATGTCGACCGCCTCGCCCAGCGCGTCGATGCCGGTGATCGTCGACGTACGACCGGACGGAAGGACCGTCACGGCCTCGCCCACGCGCAGCGCGCCGGACGCGATCTGGCCGGCGTAACCCCGGTAGTCGGGGTACTCGGCGGTCTGCGGGCGGATCACGTACTGGACCGGGAAGCGGGCCTTGCAGCTCGCCAGGTCGTGGCTGACCGGGACGGTCTCCAGGTGCTCCAGCACCGTGGGGCCGCCGTACCAGCCCATGTTCGCCGAGGGCTCCACCACGTTGTCGCCGGCCAGCGCGGAGATCGGGATCGCGGTGATCTCGGGGACGCCGAGCGAGGCTGCGTACGCCGTGAACTCCTCGGCGATGGCGGCGAAGACGGGCTCGGCGTACTCGACGAGGTCCATCTTGTTGACCGCGAGCACCACGTGCGGGACACGCAGCAGGGCCGCGACGGCCGCGTGCCGGCGGGTCTGCTCGACGACACCGTTGCGGGCGTCGACGAGGACGACGGCCAGCTCGGCGGTGGACGCGCCCGTCACCATGTTCCGGGTGTACTGCACGTGCCCTGGGGTGTCCGCCAGGATGAACCGGCGGCGCGTGGTGGCGAAGTACCGGTACGCGACATCGATCGTGATGCCCTGCTCGCGCTCGGCGCGCAGACCGTCGGTCAGCAGCGCCAGGTCCGGCGCCTCCTGACCACGCTTGAGGGACGCCGCCTCGACGGCCTCCAGCTGGTCGGTGAGGATCGACTTGGAGTCGTGCAGAAGCCGCCCGACGAGGGTGGACTTGCCGTCGTCGACGGAACCGGCCGTCGCGAACCGCAGCAGGGTGGTGGCCGACAACTGCTCGGTCAGCCCAGTGGTGGTCGTCATGTTTAGAAGTACCCCTCGCGCTTGCGGTCTTCCATCGCGGCCTCGGACATCTTGTCGTCGGCGCGGGTCGCGCCCCGCTCGGTGAGCCGGGAGGCGGCGATCTCGGCGATCACGGCGTCGAGCGTGGTGGCGTCGGAGTCGACGGCGCCGGTGCAGGACATGTCGCCGACCGTGCGGTAGCGGATCAGCCGCGTCTCGACCTTCTCCGACTCCTTCGGGCCGCCCCACTCGCCCGCCGTCAGCCACATGCCGTTACGGGCGAAGACCTCGCGCTCGTGGGCGTAGTAGATGGCCGGCAGTTCGATCTTCTCGCGGGCGATGTACTGCCACACGTCCAGCTCGGTCCAGTTGGACAGCGGGAACACGCGCACGTGCTCGCCCGGCGCGTGGCGGCCGTTGTAGAGCTGCCACAGCTCGGGGCGCTGGCGGCGCGGGTCCCACGCGGAGAACTCGTCACGCAGCGAGAACACCCGCTCCTTGGCGCGCGCCTTCTCCTCGTCGCGCCGCCCGCCGCCGAACACCGCGTCGAAGCGGTGCTGCTGGATGGCCTCGGTCAGCGGCACGGTCTGGAGCGGGTTGCGGGTGCCGTCGGGCCGCTCGCGCAGCTTTCCGGCGTCGATGTACTCCTGTACGGACGCGACGTGCAGCCGCAGCCCGTGCTCGGCGACCGTGCGGTCGCGGTACTCCAGCACCTCCGGGAAGTTGTGCCCGGTGTCGACGTGCAGCAGCGTGAAGGGGACCGGCGCCGGCGCGAACGCCTTGAGCGCCAGGTGCAGCATGACGATCGAGTCCTTGCCACCGGAGAAGAGGATCACCGGCCGCTCGAACTCACCCGCCACCTCGCGGAAGATGTGGACGGCCTCGGACTCCAGGGCGTCCAGGTGGCTGAGCGCGTACGGGCTGTCCGTACCCTCGCTGACGGTTGCGGCGGTCGTCGTCATCAGGCCAGGCCCCTTTCGGTGAGCAGTGCGTGCAACGCGGCTGCGGACTCCTGCACGGTCTGCTGGTGCGACTCGATCCGCAGGTCGGGCGACTCCGGTGCCTCGTAGGGGTCATCGACCCCGGTGAGCCCGGAAATCTCGCCGGCCGCCTGCTTGGCGTACAGACCCTTCACATCGCGTACGGAGCACACGTCCACCGGCGTGGCGACGTGCACCTCCAGGTACGCGGTGCCCTCGCTCTGGTGGCGCCCCCGGACGGCCTCGCGGCTGTCGGCGTACGGCGCGATGACGGGGGCCAGGGCCAGCACGCCGTTACGGGCGAGCAGTTCGGCGACGTAACCGATCCGCTGGACGTTGGTGTGCCGGTCCTCGCGGCTGAAGCCGAGGCCCGCCGAGAGGAACTCGCGGATCTCGTCGCCGTCCAGCACCTGGACACGGCGGCCTTCGGCCTTCAGCCGTCCGGCCAGCTCGTAGGCGATGGTGGTCTTGCCGGCGCTCGGCAGACCCGTGAGCCAGATGGTGGCCCCAGTCACGTCTTTCTCCTGCTCCTGATCGTTTGTCATCAGCCGTGCAGCCCGCATTCCGTCTTGTTGCGTCCCGCCCAGCGGCCGGCGCGGGCGTCCTCGCCCTCCTCGACCCTGCGGGTGCAGGGGGCGCAGCCCACGGACGCGTAACCGTCCATCAGCAGCGGGTTGGTGAGGACGCCGTGCTCGGCGACGTACGCCTCCACGTCGTCCTGCGTCCAGCGGGCGATCGGCGAGATCTTGACCTTCTGCCGCTTCTCGTCCCAGCCGACGACCGGGGTGTTCGCCCGGGTCGGGGACTCGTCGCGGCGCAGACCGGTCGCCCAGGCGCTGTAACCCTTCAGCCCGTCTTCCAGCGGCTTGACCTTGCGCAGGGCGCAGCACAGGTCGGGGTCGCGGTCGTGCAGCTTCGGGCCGTACTCGGCGTCCTGCTCCTCGACGGACTGCCAGGGCAGGAGAGTGATGACGTTGACGTCCATGACGGCCTCGACGGCGTCCCGCGTCCCGATGGTCTCCGGGAAGTGGTAGCCGGTGTCGAGGAAGACGACGTCCACGCCGGGCTTGGCACGGGAGGCGAGGTGGGCGACGACGGCGTCCTCCATGGAGGAGGTCACGCAGAAGCGGTCACCGAAGGTGTCGGCGGCCCACTTGAGGATGTCGAGGGCGGAGGCCTCTTCGAGGTCCCGCCCGGCTTGTTCCGCCAGTGACTTGAGATCTTCCTGAACCATGGTCATATCTCGTCCCCTCCACCGTCGTTGCGCTGAAGCCCACGGGCGAGCAGCCCGAGGAACTTCAACTGGAAGGCGCGGTTGCATGCCGCGCATTCCCACGCGCCGTGACCGGTCTCGTTGGGCCGCAGGTCCTCGTCGCCGCAGTACGGGCAGTGGAACGGTGCCGCACGCTCGCTCATACCAGGTCTCCGTCGCTCGCCCGCGCCACCCAGGTCGCGAAGCGCTCGCCGGCTTCGCGCTGCTCCTGGAAGCGGAGCAGGACGCGCTCGACGTAGTCGGGCAGCTCGGCCGAGGTGACCTTCAGGCCACGCACCTTGCGGCCGAAACCGGCCTCAAGACCGAGCGCGCCGCCCAGGTGCACCTGGAAGCCCTCGACCTGGTTGCCGGCGTCGTCCAGGACCAGCTGGCCCTTGAGACCGATGTCCGCCACCTGGATACGGGCGCAGGCGTTCGGGCAACCGTTGATGTTGATGGTGATGGGCTCGTCGAACTCCGGGATGCGCCGCTCCAGCTCGTCGATGAGCGAGGCGCCGCGCGCCTTCGTCTCGACGATCGCCAGCTTGCAGAACTCGATGCCGGTGCAGGCCATCGTGCCGCGCCGGAAGGGCGACGGCGTGACCCGCAGGTCCAGCGCCTCAAGCCTGGCGACGAGAGACTCGACCTGGCCCTCCTCCACGTCGAGCACGATCATCTTCTGCTCGGCGGTGGTACGCAGCCGGCCCGAGCCGTGCGCGCCGGCCAGGTCGGCGATCTTCGTCAGCGTGGCGCCGTCCACGCGGCCGACGCGCGGGGCGAAGCCGACGTAGAAGCGGCCGTCCTTCTGCTTGTGCACGCCGAGGTGGTCGCGCCAGGTGCCGGTGGGCTGGGACGGCGCGGGGCCGTCGACGAGCTTGTACTTGAGGTACTCGTCCTCCAGGATCTGGCGGAACTTCTCCGGACCCCAGTCGGCGACGAGGAACTTCAGGCGGGCGCGGGTGCGCAGGCGGCGGTAGCCGTAGTCGCGGAAGATGCCGATGACGCCGCCGTAGACGTCCGGCACCTCGTCGAGCGGCACCCAGGCGCCGAGGCGGACACCGAGCTTGGGGTTGGTGGAGAGCCCGCCGCCGACCCAGAGGTCGAAGCCGGGGCCGTGCTCGGGGTGGTTGACGCCGACAAAGGCGATGTCGTTGATCTCATGAGCCACATCGAGCTGCGGAGACCCGGAAACGGCGGACTTGAACTTGCGGGGCAGGTTGGAGAAGTCCGGGTTGCCGATGAAGCGGCGCTGGATCTCGTCGATGGCGGGGGAGCCGTCGATGATCTCGTTCTCGGCGATACCGGCGACGGGAGAGCCGAGGATGACACGCGGCGTGTCACCACACGCCTCGGTCGTCGAAAGCCCGACCTCTTCGAGCCGCCGCCAGATCTCCGGTACGTCCTCGATCCGGATCCAGTGGTACTGGACGTTCTGCCGGTCGGTGAGGTCGGCCGTCCCGCGCGCGAACTCCTGCGAGATCTCACCGATGACGCGCAACTGCTCGGTGGTCAGCCGCCCGCCGTCGATGCGCACGCGCAGCATGAAGTACTCGTCGTCCAGCTCCTCCGGCTCCAGGATCGCGGTCTTGCCGCCGTCGATCCCGGGCTTGCGCTGGGTGTACAGACCCCACCAGCGCATGCGGCCACGGAGATCATTGGGGTCGATGGAGTCGAATCCCCTCTTGGAATAGATCGTCTCAATGCGTGTCCGCACATTGAGACCGTCGTCGTCCTTCTTGAACTGCTCATTGCCATTGAGGGGGGTGAAGTGACCTACGGCCCACTGACCCTCGCCACGGTGGCGTCCGGCCTTGCGGCGGGGCGTGACGGCAGCGGGCTTGTCCGGCGTGGCGGCCATGGTTGTTCGTCCTTCTCTGGCGGCTCAAGGAGGGGCGGATCGCGCCAGCCGCCCCCTGTGACCTGCGAAAAGTCGGTCGGACACGCCAGAGCGGAGTGCTCCGCCCGGTGGGCGGAGATCACGTGCGTATCGGGGTGGCCGGCTCGTCCGCGACGGCGGGGACGGCTAGTAACTGCGGCGGTGCTGTGCTGTCAGCCCACCAAACAGATGGCGCTGGACATGCGGCCGAGGTCGACGTGCCGCCGACTCACCAAGGCAACTCCAGCTGAAGACATGACGGAAGCGTGTCACGCGTATCTCCGGCCAGTCCACCACCGACCACAATGTGGACAACTCTGTCCCGAATCGCGAGACAGTGTGTCGCCGGTCACTCTTTGGCCACTCTCCGGGCGGTCGCTCAGGCGTGCGCTCCGGGCCACGGGCCGGGGCTCTCCACGTCCTCCTCCTCGGCCGTCTTCGTCTCGAAGAGCCGGAACCCGCGGCGCAGGTAGTTGTCCATGGCGTGCGGCCCGTCCTTGCTGCACGTGTGCAGCCACACCCGCTTCGTGCCGGGCCGCTCCGGCCACCGCTCGGCGAGGTCCCAGGCGCGCGCGACTCCGTAGGAGAGCAGATGCCCGCCGATCCGACGCCCCCGGAAGGCCGGGATCAGACCGAAGTACATGATCTCGACGACGCCTTCGTCCTGCGGGTCCAGTTCCACGTACCCGGCCGGAGTGCCGTTCTCGTACGCGACCCAGGTCTCGACACCGGGCCGGTTCAGGGCCGCCTGCCACTGCGCGTACGTGAGCCCGAGCCGGTCGGTCCACCCGATGTCACCGCCCACCGCCGTATAGAGGAAGCGGCTGAACTCCGGGGAGGGGATCTCCGCCCGCACGATCCGGATGTCCCCCGCGGGCTCGGCGGCCGGCCGCAGGTCGTCGGGGGAGGTCTGTTCCAGGGACCAGGTGGTCACGGTGACGGTGCTCATGCGGCAAGCGAACCATGTGCCCGGGCCCTGGCCAAAGCGGGGCGCGTACGGGATGATCACGCCGCGCCACGCCACCCCCCGCATCCCTTGGCAGAAGGATGTTCATGTCCCGTCGCACACACCGCGGCCTGCTTGCCGCGGCCACCCTCACCGCGGCTCTCGCCACCCTCGCCACCCTGACCGTCCCCGCCGGGGCCTCGGCCGCCGGTCCGCAGGCCCGCCTCTTCATGGTCAACCCGGTCCAGTCCTCGAACGACCAGTCGCTGACGGACGCGAAGGACTCCGCCGCAGCCGTCCCCTCCTCCGCCTACGCCACCGCCACGCTGCGCAACCTCGACGCGAGCGGCGGCCTGTCCGGCAGGTGGGCCTACGTGAGATCGGACACCGGCGCCTCGGCGGAGATCGCGGAAGCCGGTACGTACGACCGTCACGACGACCAGTTCGAGCAGGTCATGGCCTACTTCTGGGTCAACGAGTCGCAGGAGTACCTCCAGGGCCTCGGCTTCGGCAGCGAACTGCCGGGCGCGAACGACCGGGCGCAGCCGGTCCGTATCAACCAGTGGGGCTCCGACAACTCCTTCTTCACGGACAAGAAGGCGGAGATCCTTCCCCAAGCTCTCAGCTTCGTTTGAGCAGGGGAGGCCCCATTGGCAAGGGCGGTGTCGACGATGCCGAGGACGCCGAGGTGGTCATGCACGAGTACGGCCACGCTGTGCACCACGCGCAGGTGCCGGGCTTCGGTACGTCCGTGGAGGCCGGGTCGATAGGCGAGGCCTTCGGCGACTACCTCGCGGTCACGGTGGGCGCGCACGCGGCGGTGAAGTACGGCTGGCCGCTCAAGGCGGACGTGGCCTGCGTCGCGGACTGGGACGCGGTGTCCTACACCTCGACCACCCCGCACTGCCTGCGCCGTATCGACGGCGACAAGGTCTACGGCGACCGGGTCGGCCAGGTCCACGCGGACGGCCAGATCTGGTCCCGCGCGCTCTTCGACATCCGCTCGGAGCTGGGTGCGCGCACGGCGGACCGGATCATCGTGAACGCGCAGTTCGGCTTCGCGCCGGACACGAGCTTCACGGACGCGGCGCTGACTACGGTCGCGACGGCGCGGAAGATGTACGGCGCGGAGGTGGCGGCGGCGGTACGGGACGCGTTCCGGGCGCGCGAGATACCGGGGGTGTGAGGCCCTGGCACCGGGGGACGGCCCTGCGGGGCTGTCCCCGACCCGCTCCTTCCCTTCCCGGCCCCCGGACACGCCCGGAGGGTGTCCGAGGGCCGGGGAGGGGCGCGGTGGGGAACAAGCCCCGCGTACGCCGCGCCGCCGCGCAGCGCCTACTCCGGGTCCATCACCCGTCGCGCCGCTGTGATCGCCGGGGCTGTGGAGTGGGGGAGCAGGTCCGCCGGGTGGGGTGGGGGGACCACCTCCACCTCCACCTCGTCCACGAAGCGGTACGGACGGTGGGCCAGGACCTGGGCGAAGTGGCGCCGCAGCCGGGATATTTCGGCCCGTACCGTCACCGTCCGCGTCCGGTCGCCGAACAGATCCGCAGCCAGCTCGGCCGCGCTGCGCCCCTCCCGGTGCACACTCAGCACGTACAGCAGCTCCGCGTGCCGCGGACTGAGCTCGTGCGTCCAGCGCCCGGCCGCTCCCGAAACGGTCACCGAGGAACGCCGCCGGCTGCTCAGGTCCAGTACGACCCGGTTCACCGCGCCCTCGGCCACGTCCGGCCCGGCCGCCGCCTCCTCCACCCGCACCAGCCATCCGCCCGGCAGCGGCTCCACCGCGCACATCCCCAGCGAAGGCAGCCATCTTCGGCCCGCCCGGAACGACTTCGGCAACGGCAGCCGGTCGACCGGCGGCATCCCCGTCACGGCCGCGAGCCAGCCGTGCGAGTCGACTGCGAGCGCCCGGCCGCCCACCCGGCACAGGATGGGCGACGCCACCGACCGCAGCCGCTCGACGGACATGAGGTGCCGGTCGCGCAGTTCGGCCTCGGCGAGCCGGGCCACGGATTCCACGAGGGCGAGCGTGGCCGGGTGGAACGTGGAGTCGGCCCCGCTCACATCTATGACGCCGAGGAGCCGCCCGTCCCGCGGATCGTGCACGGGCGCGGCCGCGCACGTCCAGTCGTGGAGCGTACGGACGAAGTGCTCGGCGGAGTGCACCTGGACGGGTTTACGCAGTTCCAGCGCGGTGCCGATACCGTTCGTGCCCGTCGTGTCCTCACTCCAGGCCGCGCCCGCCTCCAGGCAGATGCCGTCGGCCTTGCGCATCACCCCGCGGTCGCCGTCGCGCCACAGCACGCGGCCCTCCTCGTCGGTCACGACCATGATCTGCTGCGACGCCTGCACGACCGAGATCAGCCCCTGGCTGAGCGAGGGAAGCAGCTCACCGAGCGCGGTGGAGCGGCGCCGGTGCTCCAGTTCGCCGGCCGGCAGGAGGTCGCTGGCGGTGCTCCGGTCCGGGTCGATCCCGATACGCATCACACGTTGCCAGGACGCGTCGATAACGGGACGCGGCGCGACGTGCGGCGTCTCGCCGGCGAGGGCGGCCGCCCGTACCCGGGCCAGCAGCCGGGTCGAATCGGCGCTGCGCCCGGTGGCCGGACGTGACAGGCGGAGGGGGTCGAGAGGCTGGATGTTCACTGGGCGTACCCCGTAACTCACGTGAGGATCACTGACTGTGAGGTGGTCACTCCTCATCGTGCACCGTCGTCGGCGCGCGCGCCTCGAGTCCGGACAACTTTGCAACGGTCTGCAACTCTCGTGCGCCGGGTCGCGTTTGTACGAAGGTGGAGACGTTCAGCCGGGGTGGTGCCGTGTCGGCGCAGCACCACCCCGGCGGCTCCCTTCTCCCGGCGGGTCGTTCCCCCGGCGACCCGCCGGGTCGGGCCGCGGAACGGGCCCGGCGGCCGGCCGGTGCTCAGGCTCTTGGCCTGACCGGCCGGACCCGATCAGGCCCGGTGTCAGGCCCGGGCCCCGCCCCGCCCCCCCGCGCCCCAGCCCTCGCCACGCATCACACCTCCACCCGCGCCCGCTCCACCACCGCCGCCAGGTCGAGGCTGTGCGGCAGCGTGCCGAACGCCGCGCCCCAGTCCCCGCCGAGCCGCGACGCGCAGAACGCGTCCGCGACCTCCGGCGGCGCCCACCGCACCAGCAGCGAGCCCTGCAGCACGAGCGCCATCCGCTCGACGACGCGCCGCGCCCGCCCCTCCATGCCGCCCAGGTCGGCGAGTTCGGTCAGCAGATCCTTGATCGCCCCGTCGAGGCGGTGGTCGGCGCCGCGCGCCTGCCCGATCTCGGTGAGGAAGGCGCCCAGCGCCTGCGGTTCGCGCTGGAGCGCCCGCAGGACATCCAGCGCCTGTACGTTCCCCGAGCCCTCCCAGATCGAGTTGAGCGGCGATTCGCGCAGCAGCCGCGGCATGCCCGACTCCTCGACGTACCCATTGCCGCCCAGGCACTCCAGCGCCTCCGCCGCGACCGGCGTACACCGCTTCGTCACCCAGTACTTGGCGGCGGGCACCGCGAGCCGCAGGAAGGCACGGTCCTGCTCGGTGTCGCTGTCGTACGCCGCCGCCAGCCGCATCGCGAGCGTCGTCGCCGCCTCGGACTCCAGCGCCAGGTCGGCCAGCACGTTGCGCATCAGCGGCTTGTCGATCAGCTTGCCGCCGAAGGCGCTGCGGTACGCCGCGTGGTGCGTGGCCTGGGCCACGGACTGGCGCATCAGCGCCGCCGAGCCGAGCACACAGTCGAGCCGGGTCGCGGCCACCATCTCGATGATGGTGCGCACCCCGCGCCCCTCCTCACCGACCAGCCGCGCCCACGTCCCGTCGAACTCGACCTCGCTCGACGCGTTGGACCTGTTGCCCAGCTTGTCCTTGAGGCGCTGGATCCGGAACACATTGCGCGTCCCGTCGCCCAGCACCCTCGGCACCAGGAAGCAGCTCAGCCCGCCCGGCGCCTGCGCCAGCACCAGGAAGCCGTCGGACATCGGCGCCGAGCAGAACCACTTGTGCCCGGTCAGCAGGTACTCGCCCGCCCCGGCCAGCGGCTCCGCCCGCGTCGTGTTGGCGCGTACGTCGCTGCCGCCCTGCTTCTCCGTCATGCCCATTCCGAAGAGCGCCCCGGCCTTGAGCGACGGCGTCGTCAGCCCCTCCTCGTACACATGAGAGGTGAGCCGCGGCTCCCACTCGGCGGCCAGCGCCGGGTCGGTGCGCAGCGCCGGCACCGCCGCGTGTGTCATGGACACCGGGCAGCCGTGCCCCGCTTCGGCCTGCGTCCACACCAGGAAGCCCGCCGCTCGCCGCACATGCCCGCCGGGCCGCCCCCAGGCGTCCGTGAGCCCCGCCGCGACGGCTCTGTCGAGCAGCCGGTGCCAGGCCGGATGGAACTCCACCTCGTCGATCCGATGGCCGTAGCGGTCGTGCGTCCGCAGTTTTGGTGGGTTTTCGTTGGCCTGCACCCCCCATTCCTGAGCCTGGAAGGACCCGGCGGTGCGGCCGAGGCCCGCCAGTTCTTCCCGTACCGCCTCGGCGAGTTCGGGCGCGATGTGCCGCTCCACACCCTCTGACAGGGCCCGGTCGGACGTGAAGACGTCGTACTCCACCAGGGGCGGAGCCTGATTGGTCACTGTGTGTGTGGTGGCTGCCATGCCGCTACGGTAAGGAGGTGCAGGCAGCAAAAGAAACACCCGAACGGCCCGAGGGCCGGCTTCACCGGGCGAGAGTCCTCTACCGCAACGTCTCCAAGCGCAAGTTGGTCTGGTTGCTCCTGAAGGACACCGTCAACTCGTGCATCGAGTACCGCATCCTCGGTCTCGCCGCCGAGGCGGCGTTCTTCACCCTGCTGTCCCTGCCGCCCCTCCTGCTCGGCATGATCGGTCTGCTCGGTTACGTCGACGCCTGGACCGACACCGACACCGTCGCGTCCATCGAGCGCAACATCCTCACCGCCGCGCAAACGGTCCTGTCCGACCGCGGTGTCAACGACTTCGCCAAACCGCTGATCGCCGACGTCACGCAGAGCGCCCGCCCCGACATCATCTCCATCGGCTTCGCCATCGCCCTCTGGTCGGGCTCGCGTGCGGTCAACGTCTTCATCGACACGATCACCGTCATGTACGGGCTCGACGGCCACCGCGGCATCGTGAAGACGCGGCTGCTCGCCTTCCTGCTGTACGTCATCGCACTGATCATCGGCGCGGTGGTGCTGCCGCTGATGGTGGTCGGTCCCGACCGGGTGGTGGACCTGGTGCCGTTCGGGACGGAGGTCGTCAGCGTCCTGTACTGGCCCGTGGTCATCGTGTTGTCGATCGTCTTCCTCACGACGCTCTACCACGTGTCCGTGCCCGTGCGTTCGCCGTGGGTGGAGGACGTGCCCGGGGCGCTGATGGCGCTCGCGATGTGTGTGCTCGGGAGCTTCCTGCTCCGGATCTACCTCACCAGCACGGTCGAGGGCCCGACGATCTACGGCTCCCTCGCGGCACCGATCGCGGTCCTGCTGTGGATCTGCATCTGCGCCTTCGCGGTCCTGGTCGGTGCGGCGGTCAACGCCGCGATCGACCGGGTCTGGCCCTCCGTCGCCACGGCCGCGGCCCGTGAGGCCAATGACCGGGTACGGACGGCCCAGGCGGCGGCGGTCATCGCCCGGGCGGAAGCGGCGCGTGCGGCGGCAGGGGACGGGGACGGGTACGCGGACGAATCCGACCCGGACATGCCGTCGGAGTTCCCGGAGCGGTGGTCGCGGTTCCTGCCGCCGGACGATGTGAAGTCCCGCCTGCACGCGAGCCGGGAGAAAGACCCGAAGGAGACGCTCCGGCAGGCCCGCGAGACCCGGGAATCACGCCCGTAGGCGTTGCCCTGCGGGGCTTTTCCCCACCCCGCCCCTTCCCGAACCGGGGGGGTGGGGAAGGGAGCGCTCCTACCCTGGGGACCATGTACGCCGAACGCGCATCCCGGCTCGACGGCGCCGTCGTCTGGACCCGCACCATGCCGCCCCCGGTACCCGGCCCCACCCGCCCCGCCCACCCCGTCCTCCCGGACGGCTGCATGGACCTGCTGTGGACCAACGGCAAGCTGTACGTCGCAGGACCCGACACCCACGCCCACCCGCCCGGCGAAACCCCCGCAGGCGCGAACGCCCCCCCCACGGGGGGGCGGTTCCCCCCC
>NZ_JAGGPC010000025.1:0-94817 GCF_018614005.1 Streptomyces sp. ISL-99 | reverse complement strand
GCCCTGTGGCAACGGGACCTGCTGGGCGACGAGAACGACCCCGACAGCGTCCTGGCCCAGCAGCTCGACTTCTGGCGCAAAGAACTCGCCGGCGCACCCGAGCTGCTGGAACTGCCGCTGGACCATCCCCGCCCCGCCGTCGCCGGCTACCGCGGCGCCACGGAGCACTTCGAGCTGGACGCAGAACTCCACACGCGCATCGTGGAGTTGGCGCGCGAGTGCGATGTCACGGTGTTCATGGTGCTGCAGGCCGGGCTCGCGACGCTGCTGTCCCGTCTGGGCGCGGGCACCGACATCCCGATCGGCACCGCGGTGGCCGGGCGCTCCGACGAGGCGCTGGAGGACCTGGTCGGCTTCTTCGTCAACACCCTGGTCCTGCGCACCGACGTGTCCGGCGACCCGACCTTCCGCCAGCTCCTGGCCCGCGTCCGGGAGACCGACCTCGCCGCCTACGCCCACCAGGACACCCCCTTCGAGCGGGTGATCGACGCGGCGGGGGTGCCCCGTGCCCTCTCGCACACCCCGTTCTTCCAGGTCTCCCTCAACCTTGCGGAGAGCGCGCCGGACGGGCCGGCCATGCCGGGGCTGCGGGTGGAATCCCAGCCGGTGGGCCTGGACGCCGCCAAGTCCGAGCTGGTCTTCGGCCTCACCGAGCGGCACACCGCCGATGGCGCCCCGACCGGTCTCACCGGGGCACTCACCTATGCCACAGACCTTTTCGAGCGCGCCGGCGCCCAGGCCGTCGCGCAGCGGCTCGTACGTGTGCTGCGGGCCATGGCGACCGCACCCGACCAGCCCGTTCACGGCGTCGAGATCCTTGCGGAGGAGGAGCGGCAGGAGCTGCTCGACCGCCGCAACGCCACCGAGCGCGAGGTCCCGGCGCTGACCATGCCGGAGCTGTTCGAGGCCCAGGCCGCCCGCGCCCCGGAAGGGGACGCCGTGGTGTTCGAGAACACCACCCTCTCCTACGGCGAACTCGACCGGCGCGCCAACCAACTGGCCCGCCTCCTCATCACCAAGGGAGTGGGGCCCGAACGCCTGGTGGCCCTCGCCATGCCCCGCTCGGCGGAGATGGTCATAGCGGCCATCGCCATCCACAAGGCCGGCGGCGCCTACCTGCCCATCGACCCGGAGTACCCCGCCGACCGCATCACCTACATGCTGGATGACGCACGCCCCACGTGCATCCTCACCACCTCCGGCGTCGGCCTCCCCGCCACCGAGCATCCCCGCATCCACGTCGGCGCTGGGGCCACCGACCACTTGCCGGACACGCCCGTCCATGACGGTGAACGCATCACCCCGCTGAACCTGCACCACCCCGCGTACGTCATCTACACCTCGGGGTCGACCGGCCGTCCCAAGGGGGTCGTGGTCACCCACACCGGCATCGCTTCGCTGGCATCGGCGCAGGCCGAGCGTTTCGAGGTGGGTCCGGAGTCCCGCATCCTGCAGTTCGCCTCCCTCAGCTTCGACGCCGCCGCCGCGGAACTCGTCGTGGCCCTCACCCAGGGCGCAGCCCTGGTCGTGGCTCCCCCCTCCCGCCTGGCCGCCGGAGGGGAGCTGACCGCGCTGCTCACCGAACAGCGCGTCACCCATGCCACGCTGCCCCCGGCCGTCCTCGGCGTGCTCCCTCCCGGCGGGCTCCCCGACGGCATGACGCTGATCGTGGCCGGCGAGGCCTGCCCGCCCGAGCAGGTCGGCCGCTGGTCAACAAGCCGCCGCATGATCAACGCCTACGGCCCCACCGAAGCCACCGTCTGCTCCACCATGAGCCAACCCCTGACCGGCACGACGGTCCCGCCGATGGGTGAGCCCATCACCAACGCCAAGCTCTACATCCTCGACAAGCAGCTGCGCCCGGTCGCCCCCGGCGTGCCCGGCGAGCTCTACACCACCGGCCCCGGACTGGCCCGCGGCTACCTGGACCGCCCCGCCCAGACCGCCGAACGCTTCATCGCCAACCCCTACGGCACACCCGGCACCCGCCTCTACCGCACCGGCGACCTCGCCCGCTACACCACCAACGGCACCCTCGAATACCTCGGCCGCACCGACAACCAAGTCAAAATCCGCGGCTTCCGCATCGAACTCGGCGAAATCCAGGCCGCCCTCACCCACGCCCCCGGCGTCACCGACGCGCTGCTGATGGTGCGCCAGGACGGCCCGAGCGGGCAGCAGCTGGTCGGCTACGTCACCGCCGGCCAACCCGCCCCCGACCCCGCCGACCTCCGCGCCCACCTGGCCGCCACCCTGCCCGACTACATGGTCCCGGCCGGCATCGTCGTCCTCGACCGCTGGCCCCTGACCCCCAACGGCAAGATCAACCGCACGGCCCTGCCCGCTCCCACCTTCACCGGGTCCACCACCACCACCGGACGCGCCCCCCGCACCCCCCGCGAAGAAAAGCTGGCCGGGATCTACGCCGATGTCCTCGGTCTCGACGCCGTCACCATCGACGACAACTTCTTCGAACTGGGCGGTGACAGCATCAGCTCGATGCGGGTGGTGTCCCAGGCTCGCGAGAGCGGCCTGACGCTGACGGTGCAGCAGGTCTTCCAGCACCGTACGGTCGCGGAGCTGGCCGACGTGGCCACTGAGGTGTCCGGTTCCGGCTGGTCCACCGCGGACGACGGCGTGGGGACCTTCCCGCTGACGCCGATCATGCACTGGCTGCGCGAGCTGGACGGCCCGGTGGCGGGCTTCAACCAGTCGGCGACGGTGCGCGTGCCGGCCGGGGCAGATCTGGACCGGCTGACCGCGGCGGTGCAGAGCTGGCTGGACCACCACGACATCCTGCGGCTGCGGATGACCACCGCCCAGAACGGGCCCTGGCAGCCGGTCGTGGCGGAGCGCGGGGCGGTGGCCGCCGGTGCGGTGCTGCACCGGGTGGACATCGCCGGGCTGCAGCCGCAGGAGCGGGACGCGGCCATGGCCGACGAAGGCGAGAAGGCACGGCTGCGACTGTCCCCGGAGGACGGCTCGGTGGTCCAGCTGGTCTGGTACGACCCCGGGCCCAAGGCGCCGGGGCTGCTGCAGATCGTGGTGCACCACCTGGCCGTGGACGGGGTGTCCTGGCACATCCTGGTGCCGGATCTGCGTGAGGCCTGGGAGGCGACGGCCGCCGGGCGCGGCCCGAAGTTCGCCCCGGTGACCACCTCGTTCCGGGCGTGGGCTCGGCGGCTCGCCGAGGCCGCGCAGGATCCTGAGTGGGAGGCCGGGCTGGATGTGTGGACGCGTGCCGCCGCCGGCGGTGCGGACGGCCCGGCGGTCACCGAAGCCCCCTTGGGCACGCGGGAGCTGGACCCGCGCCGTGACACCGCAGAGACGGTGCGGAATCTGGAGCTGAGCCTGCCCCCCGAGCGCGCCGAGCCGCTGCTGACGGCCGTTCCGGCGGCGTTCCACGCGAACGTGGGCGATGTGCTGCTGAGCGCGTTCGTCCTGGCGGCGCGCGAGTGGCGGCGTCGCCGCGGCGAGGCGGCGGACGGCGTACTGGTGGACCTGGAGGGGCACGGCCGCGAGGACATTATTCCGGGAGCCGAACTGTCCGGTACGGCGGGCTGGTTCACCAGCCTCTACCCGGTACGGCTGACCTCGGCCACCGCGGACTGGGCCGAGGTGCAGGCGGGCGGCCCGGCGGTCGGCGAGTCCCTCAAGCTGGTCAAGGAGCAGCTGCGGGCGCTGCCCGGCAACGGCGTGGGCTACGGCATGCTGCGTTACCTCAACCCGCGCGTCGGCCCCGTACTGTCACAGCTCCCGTCTCCGCAGCTGGGGTTCAACTATCTCGGCCGGTTCGAGGCGACGGACGTGGCGACCGGTGAGGGACGGCCGTGGACGATGGTCAGCGGACTGCCCTCGCCCGTGCCGCGGGACAGCGGTATGCCGCTGGCGCACCCCATCGAAGTCAACGCGCTCACCCAGGACCTGGCCGACGGCCCGCGGCTGCGGGTCACCTGGTCCTGGGCCGGCGGAATCCTGCTGGAGAAGGACGTCCGGGAGCTGGCCGAGCTGTGGTTCGCCGCCTTGGACGCCCTGACCGCCCACGCCCAAGGGGCCGCTGCCGGTGGCCACAGCCCTTCCGACCTCTCCCTCGGTCTCTCCCAGGCGGAGATCGACGAACTCGAAGCAGAACTGAGGATGCTCTGATGAACCGGCCCGCGCTCGAAGACGTGCTGCCGCTGACCCCGCTCCAGGAAGGAATGCTCTTCCACTCCCTCTACGACGATGGCGCGGTCGACGTCTACAACACCCAGATGGTCCTCAACCTGGACGGACCGCTGCGGGCAGAGGTCCTCAAGACCGCCGTCGTGGCGCTGATCCGCCGCCACCCCAACCTCCGCGCGGGATTCCGGCAGCGGCAGAACGGGCAGGCGATGCAGGTGATCCACCGCGAGGTGCCGCTGCCGTGGGAGGAGGTCGACCTCTCGGCCGGTGACGCCGCGGACGCCGAGGCGTACCTGGAGGAGCTGCTCGCCACCGACCGGATGCGCCGCTTCCCGCTCAGCCACCCGCCGCTGATGCGCTTCACCCTGGTACGGCTGGGCGCCGAGCGGCACCGGCTGGTGATGACCAGCCACCACATGCTGCTGGACGGCTGGTCCGTCCCGGTGCTGATCCGCGAGCTGTTCACGCTGTACGAGGGCGGCGGCGACTCGCCGCTGCCCCGGCCCGTACCGCACCGCAGCTACTTCAGCTGGCTGGCGCAGAAGGACGACGCGGAGTCGGAGCGGGCCTGGCGGGAGGCCCTGGACGGGCTGGCGGGTCCGACGCTGGCGTTCTCCGCCGACCCGTCGCGGGTGCCGGGCATGCCCGCGCGGGTGAAGACCTCGCTGTCCGCCGAGTTCGGCGCCGCCCTGGACGCGCTGGTGCGCGACCGCGGCCTGACGGTCAACCACCTCGTCCAGGGCGCCTGGGCCATGGTGCTGGCCCGGCTCACCCGCCGGGACGACGTGGTGTTCGGCACCCTGGTCTCCGGCCGCCCGCCGGAGATTCCCGGCATCGCGACGATGATCGGGATGTTCATCAACACCATTCCGGTGCGGGTGCGGCTGGACCCCGCCGAGTCGGTGCTCAAGAACCTCGACCGGCTGCGCCGGGAGCAGGCGGCGCTGCTGCCGCACCACCACCTGGGGCTGGGCCGCCTGCAGCGGACGGCCGGGCACGGCGACCTCTTCGACACCTTCATGGTGTTCGAGAACTACCCGGACGACGACGCGGCCCGCCCGTCCTACGCCGGGGTCCGGGTCGAGGTGGCCGGCGGCCACGACGCCGCGCACTACCCCCTGCGGGTCATCGCGGGGCTGGCCGGGCAGCGGCTGGTGATCGAGCTGGAGTACCAGCCGGACCTGATCGACGAGGACGAGGCGGAGGCGGTGCTCACCTCGCTCACCCAGGTGCTGACCGCCGTGGTGGCCGCTCCGGAGGGCAGCGCCGGGGACGTGGAGTTCACCCTGCCGTCGGCCTTCCGCCGTGCCGCCGCGCCCGCCGCGCCCGCCGAGGAGAGCGCCGGGGCGGCCACCGGGGACGAGGGCCCGGCCGACCCGGGACCGAGGGCCCCGCAGACGCCGGTGGAGGAGATCCTCTGCGGGCTGTTCGAGAAGGTACTGGGGCGGTCCTGCCCCTCAGTGGACGAGAGCTTCTTCGAGCTGGGCGGCCAGTCGCTGACCGCGATCCGGCTGCTGAGCCAGGTCCGCGCCGCCTTTGGAGCGGAGCTGTCGGTGCGGGCCGTCTTCGAGGCGCCGACGGTGGCCGGGCTGGCCGCGCAGCTGGCGCAGGCAGGCACGGCCCGGCCGCCACTGGTGGCGCGCGAGCGCCCCGAGCTGGTGCCCATGTCCTCTGCCCAGCGCGGCCTGTGGTTCGCGTTCCGGCTCAACGGGCCCAGCACCACCTACAACAACCCGCTGCCGCTGCGGCTCTCCGGGGACCTGGACCGCGCCGCGCTGACCGCCGCGCTCGCGGACCTGGTGGAGCGGCACGAGGTGCTGCGCACCCGCTTCGCCGAGCTCGCCGGCCAGCCCTGCCAGGTCGTCATGAGCCCCCAAGAGGCTGACATCCGGGTGGAGTTCGTCGAGCTGGCGGGCGAGCAGGACCTGCCGGGCGCGCTGGCCGAGGCGGCGGGCCACACCTTCGACCTGGCCGCCGAGGCTCCCCTGCGGGCGACGCTCTTCAAGGTGTCCGAGCGTGAGCACGTGCTGTATCTGCTCACCCACCACATCGCCAGCGACGGCTGGTCGATGGCTCCGCTGGCCCGCGACCTGTCCGCCGCCTACCGGTCCCGTACCGCGGGCCGGGTGCCGCGGTGGCAGCCGCTGCCGGTGCAGTACGCGGACTACGCGCTCTGGCAGCGCGAGCTGCTGGGCGCCGAGTCGGCCCCCGACAGTGTGGCGGTGCGCCAACTGGATTACTGGACCCGGGAGTTGATGGGCGTTCCGGAGCTGCTTCAGCTGCCTCTGGACCACCCGCGTCCGGCGGTGGCCGATCAGCGCGGCGCCAGCGTGCGCTTCGCCCTGGACGCCGCGTTGCACGCGCGGATCGCCGAGCTGGCCAAGCAGTGCGACGTCACGGTGTTCATGGTCGTCCAGGCGGCGCTGGCCGCGCTGCTCTCGCGGCTGGGCGCGGGCAGCGACATCCCGATCGGCGCGGTGCTGGCGGGGCGCACCGACGAGGCGCTGGACAGCCTCATCGGGTTCTTCGTCAACACCCTGGTGCTGCGTACGGATGTGTCCGGCGACCCGACCTTCCGCGAGCTGCTTGCCCGGGTGCGGGAGACGGACCTGGGCGCCTACGCCCACCAGGACCTGCCCTTCGAGCGGATCGTGGAGGCCGTCAACCCCGGCCGCTTCCTCTCGCACGCCCCGCTCACCCAGGTCACCCTGGTCTTCCAGAACAACGAGCGCGGCTCGCTGGACCTGCCCGGGGTGCGGGTCTCCTTCGAGGGCGAGGCGGCCGGCAACGCCCGCGTGGACCTGGCCTTCAACATGGGCGAGAACCACACCGGGGAAGGCGCCCCGGCCGGCATCGACGGCATGGTGGAGTACGCCGCCGGGCTGTTCGAGCCCCACACCGTACAGCGGCTGGCCGAGTGGCTGACCAGGCTGCTGGAGAGCGCCACCGCCGACCCCGGCACCGCGGTCTCCGCGCTGGAGATCCTCTCTGCCGACGAGCGCCGGGCGCTGCTGCAGAGCGGGTCCGAGGCGGGCGCGGCGGCCCCAGTGGGCACCTTCCCCGAGCTGTTCGAGGCACAGGTACGGCGCACCCCGCAGCGGTCCGCGGTGGAGTCCGCGGACGCCACCGTGACGTACGCCGAGCTCAACGAGCGGGCCAACCGCCTGGCCCGGCAGCTGGTTGCCCGGGGCGTCGGACCCGAGACGTATGTCGCGGTGGCGCTGCCCCGCTCGGCGCTGATGCTGGAGGGCGTGCTCGCCGTCATGAAGGCCGGGGCGGGGTATCTGCCGCTGGACCCGGGCTACCCGGCCGAGCGGCTGACCGCGATGCTGGCGGACAGCGCGCCGGTGCTGCTGCTGACCACCGAGGAGCTGGCGGGCCGGCTGCCGCGCGCCGAGGGTCTCGACGTGCTGCTGGTCGACGAGGCGGTCACGGCCGCCGAACGGGCCGCGCTGCCCGGGACGGACCTGGGTGACACCGACCGCCGGGCCCCACTGCGGGTCACCAACCCCGCCTATGTCATCTTCACGTCGGGCTCCACCGGCCGCCCCAAGGGCGTGGTGGTCAGCCACGCCGGGATCGGCGCGCTGGCCGCCAACCAGTCGGCCCACTACGGGGTGCTTCCCGAGAGCCGGGTGCTGCAGTGCGCCTCGCCCAGTTTCGACGTGTCGGTCGCGGAGTTCTGCCTGGCCCTGCTGTCCGGCGCGTGCCTGGTCGTACCCGCCCACACCCCGGCCGGGCCTCAGCTCGCCGCATTCCTCGCCGAGCAGCGCATCACCCACCTGCTGATCGTCCCCTCGGCGCTGGCGCAGGTACCGCGGACCGAGCTGCCCGAGCTCCGCACAATGATCACCGGCGCGGAGCCGCTCTCCCCCGAACTGGCCGAGTTCTGGGGCCGCGACCGGCTGCTGATCAACGCATACGGGCCCACCGAGGCCACCTGTGACGTGAGCTTTGCTCGGCGCCTGGTCCCCGACGCGGCCTCGGCGTCAATCATCGGCCGGCCCATCGACGGCAACCGGATGTACGTCCTGGACAAGGCGCTGCGGCCGGTACCGCCGGGCGCCGAGGGCGAGTTGTACATCTCCGGCGGCGGTCTGGCGCGCGGCTACCTGGCCAATCCCGGCATGACCGCGGAGCGCTTCGTCGCCGACCCGTACGACGGACCGGGCGCCCGGATGTACCGCACCGGCGACCTGGCGGCCTGGAACTCCGACGGGCAGCTGCAGTTCCGCGGCCGCGCGGACACCCAGGTCAAGGTCCGCGGCTTCCGTGTGGAGCTGGGCGAGGTGGAGGCGGCGGTCGCGGGCTGCGCCGGGGTCGAGCGGGCCGTGGTGATGGTCCGCGAGGACCGGCCCGGCGACCAGCGCCTGGTGGCGTATGTCGAACCCGACGACGGGCACGTGGAATTGACGATGCGCGCGCTGCGCTCCGAGGTCGCCGAGCGGCTGCCCGCCTACATGGTGCCGAGCGCCTTCGTCGTCATGGACCAGTGGCCGCTGACGCCCAACGGCAAGCTGGACCATCGGGCGCTGCCCGCGCCCGCGCAGCCCGCCACGGGCGAGTACCGGCCGCCGCGCTCACCGCAGGAGGAGCTGGTCTGCCGCCTGTTCGGCGAGGTGCTCGGTGTGGAGCGGGTCGGCGTGGACGACAGCTTCTTCGAGCTCGGTGGGCACTCCCTGCTCGCCACCCGGCTGATGCACCGCATCGGGCAGGCGCTGGGCCGCCCGCTGGAGCTGCGGGACATCTTCGCCTCGCCGACCCCGGCCCGGCTGTGCGAGCAGCTCGACGGGGACGGCGGCAGTGCCTTCGACGTGATCCTTCCGCTGCGCACCTCCGGCGGCGCGGCCCCGCTGTTCTGTGTCCACCCCGTCGCCGGCCTCAGCTGGCGCTACTCGACGCTACTGAACGCGCTCAGCGCCGACCACCCGGTGTACGGGGTGCAGGCCAGGGGGCTGGACGGGGCGGAGCCGCTGCCCGCTTCCATGGACGCGCTGGCCGCGGACTACGCCCGGCAGATCCGGGCGGTGCAGCCCGAGGGCCCGTACCACATCCTGGGCTGGTCGCTGGGCGGGATCATGGCGCAGGCCGTGGCCACCGCGCTGGAGGCGGACGGGCAGGAGATCGGGCTGCTGGCGGTGCTGGACACCTCGCCGCCCGAGCCCGGCGGCCCGGGGACCGGAACGCACGAGGAGATCCTCGCCCAGATGTACGAGGGGTACGGCAAGATCTACGGCATTCCGGGGGGCGCGCCCAAGGAGCCGACGCTGGACCAGATGCGCGCCCAGATCGTCGAGTGGTACGGAGAGGGCAGCAGCGAGCTGCGCTACCTGGGCCGCGAGCACCGGGCCGCCGCGCTGGAGGTGAGCGTCAACAACGCCTATCTGGCGGCGGAGCGGCGGCCGGATGTGCTGCGCTCGGACCTGACGCTGGTGCTGGCCACCCGCAAGCGCCTGGAGGCCGTGGTGCCCGAGGCGTGGGAGGAGTTCGTGGCGGGCCGGATCGAGATCGTCGAGGTGGACTGCGAGCACGCCCAGATGATGGATCCGGGTCCGGCGGAGCAGATCGCGCGGCTTGTCGCGCCGCGGATCGGACGCTCACGCGGATCCGGTGCGCGCACCGGAGAGGCGACCGAGGCTTCCTGAATCGCCTGACGCCGGAAGGATGTTGAAGGGGGGCGGCCTATCGGCTGCCCCCCTTCGGCGTTGGGTTTTCGATGGCGTGCCGGAGGACCGCTGTCAGATTCCGGCGGTCAGCTCGCCGATTTCGGTGACCACGCGCGCGGCCTGCGGCAGGAGGTAGAAGTGGTCGCCCGGCAGCACGTTCAGCGTGAAGTCGCCACGGGTCGCGGTGGACCAGGCCCGCATGTCCTCCTCCGTGACATGCGGGTCGTCCTCCCCGAGGTAGCCAGTCACCGGGGCGGTCAGCGGGACGGGGGTGCGCGCGGTGTACGCGTCCGTCAGCCGGTAGTCCGAGCGGATGGCGGGCAGCAGCACGTCTCGCATCTCGGGGTGCTCCAGCACGGCCGACACGTCGCCGCCCAGAGACCGCAGATGGGCCAGCAGCTGTGCGTCGCTCCAGCCGGAGATGCCGCGGGGGCGCAGCCGGGGCGCGGCGGCCCGGCAGGAGACGATCAGCCGCGCCACCACCGGGCCGAAGCGGGCCTCCAGGCGCAGGGCGACCTCGTGCGCGACCGAGGCGCCCATGCTGTGCCCGAAGAGCACCAGGGGACGGTCCAGGCTGGGCGCCAGCGCCTCGGCTATGCGGTCGGCGAGTTCGGCCATGGTGTCGATACAGGGCTCGAGGATGCGGTCCTCGCGGCCCGGGTAGCGCACCGCGCCGGCCTCGACATCCGGGGCGAGCCACTCGGGCCAGCCGCGGTAGAAGCTGGCGGCGCCGCCGGCGTGTGGAAAGCACACCAACCGCAGCCGGGGGGCGGCAACCCGCTGTATGGGGCGCAGCCACACTCGCCGCGACTCGCGCTGGTGCGTGGCCAGTTGAAGTGTTCCGGTCATGCTCGTTCCTCCGGGGTGACGGTCTTCGCCGGGTAGTGTGCGGCGCGGGTGCAGGGGTGGAATCCGCGTCCGTTCACATGCGGCCCAGATGACCCGGCGCCACCAGGTCGCGCGGCAGGCGCACGGATCGATCCGCGCGACGCCGGTGGCTCAACCGAGGAGTCCGGCCCGGGTGGCGGCATTCCCCGTGAAGGACCGCAGCGAGTCGTCCATCCTGCCGGACAGCAGCGCCAGTTCCTCGGCCACCTCCTGCTCACCCGGTGCCAGCCCGCTCTGGTGGAAGGCCCGGCGGGCCACGGCGAGGTAGTGGCCGGCCCACAGCACCCGGTGCAGCATGCGGCAGCACCTGCCCAGCAGGAGATTCGTCCTGGCAAACAGCACGAGGTCACCGACCTGTTCCGCGATCGCCAGGGCTTGGAGCAGCCAGGAGGAAGCATCCTCGACCAGCCCGGCGGCGATGCAGGTCTCCCCCATTCCGAGCAGGGCGTACGCCTCACCGCGGGCGTTGTCCTTGCCCCGGACCTGTTCCAGCAGCCGGCGATAGGTGTCTTCGGCCTCTTGGACACGGCCCTGGCGCAGATAGGCGGTGCCCAGCTTGTGCAGGGCCTGGGCCGCGTCGCGGGTCCCGTCGGTGTGGGCGGCCAGTTGGACGGCCCTGAACGACAGGTTCAGCGCGGCCGCCGTATTCTGCCGGTCGAGCTCGATCTGCGACATCTGGTTCAGGGCGCGCGTCTCGGAAGACAGGTCGTTGACCTTCTGGAAGACCTCACGGGCCTGTTCGGCGCGGCCCATCGCGGCGGTCAGGTCGCCCCCGATCCGGTCGAGCGCAGCCATGCCGCACTGGGTCAGCGCCCGGCCGTAGGTCTCGCCGATGTCGGTGAAGATCCGGAACGCGGTCCTGAGCAGGTCCTTGGCGCGGTCGTGGCGATGCTGGCGCATCTCCACCGAGGCCAGCTCGAAGGTCATGGCCGCCTCGCCGCGGCGGTTCCCGGACCGCCGCACGGCCACCAGCGCGCTCTCGGTGACCACCCGCCAGTCGTCGTAGGCGTTGCGGGTCTCGAAGAGCACCGCGGTGGACATCGCCAGCTCCCAGGCGAGTTCGTCCGCCCCGAGCCTGGAGAGCTGCCGGACCACGGCGACGACCGAGGACCGCTCGGCGTCGAACCAGGCCAGCGGGGACGCCAGCAGGGTTTCGGCCAGGCCCGGTTCGAGGGTGCGGCGCGGAGTGGTGCCGCGCAGCACGGCGAAGTCGCCGCCGTATTGGCGGCAATGCGCCTCGTCAGCGAGGGTGAGCCAGCCGCGCCAGGCCCGCTCGCAGGCCGCCCGCCGCTCGTCCGGCGGCTCCTCCGCCTGCGCCCGTTCCCGCGCGTACAGCTTCAGCAGGGTGTGGAAGCGGTAGCGGACGGCGCCGGCGTCGTCGACACCGACCACGATCAGCAGGTTCACATCGACCAGCTGCTCGATGATCTTCTCGGCCTCGGCGGTGGGCAGGTCGAGCAGGGCGCCGCCGACCCAGGCGGCGAAGTCCGGCACGTCCAGCAGGGACAGCCTGCGGAACATCCGGGCGAGGTCCGCGGGCAGGGCGCGGTAGCCGGCGGCGAAGACCGAGCGCATCTCCAGGCCGCCCGCGGAGAGCTCGTCCAGCCGCTGCGGCTCCTCGGCGAGGCGGTCGACCAAGTGGCGGACGGACCAGTGCGGCTTGGCAGCCAGGCGGGTGGCGGCGATCCGCAGCGCCAGCGGCAATCCGTCGCACAGGGCGCACAGGGCGTCGACGGCCGTGAGGTCGGCGGCGCCGCGCCCCTTGCCCGCGATCCTGCCGACCAGTGCGGATGCCTCCCGGGCGGGCATCAGGCCAACGGCGATATGGACCATGCCGTGGACCGCCGTCATGTGCTCCTGCTGCTCCCTGCTGGTCACCACGACACAGCTGCGGCCGCTTCCGGGCAGCAGCGACTGGACCTGGTCGAGGGTGCGGACATCGTCCAGCAGCACCAGGACGCGGCGTTCGGCGAGCAGGCTGCGGTGGAGCGAGATCCGTTCCCAAGAGTCGTCGGGGATCTGCTCGCCGGGCACGCCCAGGGCCCGCAGAAGGCGCCCGAGCAGGGTGTGGACGGTGGCCGGGCCATGCTCCCGCTCGTGCTCGGAGACGTCCACGTGGAGCTGGCCGTCGGGGAAGCGGTCGGCGACGCGGTGCGCCCAGTGCACCACGAGGCTGGTCTTGCCGACGCCGGCCATGCCGGTGACGAAGCCGGAGCGCGGCACCGCCCCGAGGGGGTCGTCGAGCAGCAAGGCGTCCAGCTGCCGCAGCTCCGCCTCTCGGCCGGTGAAGGCGGGCACGTCCGGCGGGAGCTCGGCCGGTACGGTCCGGGCGGCCGGTGCCGCCGCCGGACGCCCGGCCTCCTCCGGGCGGTCCGGTCCTGGCTCGTCGCGGAGGATGGCACGGTGCAGCTGCTGGATCGACAGGCTCGGCTCCAGGCCCAGCTCCTCGACGAGCTCGTGCCGCCAGGCGCGGAAGCCCTCGGCCGCCTCGACCCGCCGCCCGGAGCGGAACTGGGCCAGCATCAGGTTGTGCCGGAATTGCTCGTGCTGGGGGTAGTCGGTCACCGCGGCGGACAGCACGGGGATGAGTTCTTGGTGACGTCCCAGTTCAAGTTCGACGCCGGTCCACACTTCGTACGCCGCCAACCGCTTGGCCTCCAGGCGCGTCGCCGCGTCCTGGGTAAGCCGCCCGCCCACACCGATCAACGGGCGGCCGCTCCACAGGTCCAGGGCCTGCTTGTAGAGCCGACTGGCCTCTTCCAGGGAGCCCTTGCGGGCGCTGTCACCCGCCTCGGCCACCAGCTTCTCGAACTCGCGCACGTCGACGGAGCTGTACTCGGTGTGCAAGCGGTATCCGGGGTGGGCGGTCTCGATCACCGGGGCCTGGCGCCCGGCGGCCCTGAACGCCTTGCGCAAGGCGCCCACGCAGATGGCCACTTGGGTGCGTGCCGACGCCGGTGGCTCATCGCCCCAGACCGCATCGATCAGCGAGTCAACGGAGACCACTCGCCCCCAGGCCAGGACCAGTGCGGCGACGATGACGCGCTGCCGGGGCCCGCCGATGGCCACAGTCTCGTCACCGACTCTCGCCGACAGTGGCCCAAGCAAGGTAAATGCAATCCAGTCAGTGTTTGACCGCTCGCCCCCCACGACATTCCCCCCGTCACCCTGCCGCACCGAACGTACGGCCGAATCACCCTAGAGGAAAATCAGCATCAAGATCACGTTAATGGCCGAAATCTTGCGCTAAGTTCGCACTTAAACGGGAAAATAGGGACACGTATCCCACAGGCGCGCGGGAGCCGTGAGGGCTCGGACCGCTACGTTTCACTTCCCGTGGCCGGGATGGGACGGCCCGTAGTGCGCGGCACATCTGTCTCAATCCGATGAGTTGTGATGGCTCCTTGAGGTTGCCCTCGGACGACGTTGTCCGTATCGGCGCGGACCATCTCGGCCCTGTGATGTAGGCGCCCCGCCCCGCGCCGCACGGGCGGCGCGGGGCGCGGGGGATGGGCGCCCAGGAGGGTGGACTGGGGTTACAGGCTGGACAGATCGAAGAAAATCATGGGGTTGTCGCGGCTGTCGCGCACCGGCTCGTCCAGCCCGAGGTCCTTCTTTATCGCGGCTATCTCCGCGTACTCCGCCGGGGACTTGGCCGGGGACGGTGTGAAGAATTTCACGTTGTTGTCGGCCAGCCACTTGATGATGACGGAGCCCTCACTGAACGGCTTGGGGCGGCGCCCGTGGAAGACATCGTGGACGCTGGTGGGTGTGCCGCCGGGAACTGCAGGGAAGAGGTTCTCTATGTACCAACGGGCAAAGCGCGCCCCATGGTCGGCGTCGATGAAGAGATATTCGACACCCTGGGGAATGCGGTCGAGGTTCTCGCGGACATCGCCCTTGGTGAAGGTCCACCGGTCGGCCAGTTCGCGCGGCACATTGCGCACCACATGGTCCACGATGTCGAACGAGTACAGGTGCCCGGTGCCGTTGTCGCGCAGCGCGCTGAGCTGCCAGATGGTGGACCAGCCGTAGAACGTGCCGATCTCCACCACCTTCGCGGGCCGCAGCTCCCGCAGCCGCATGTAGGTGATCTCCGCCTCCACGTCGTCCAGCTGGGCCTTCATGGCCTTGCCGCGCTCCTGGAGAAGGCTGCGCTGGGCGTCCTTGACCTTCCTCAAGTCAGCCTCGTACTTGGTGTAAAGGGTACGCAGCGAGTCGACAGATATTGCTTCCATTGCTCCTCCAAGGAATACCGGAAGGGCCTGTTCCAGCCGCTTCCGCAACGTTCTCAGGCGGGCCGGCCCGACGGCTCGCGAGTGGTACGGCCGCGCCCGGGCCGGGACTTGTTCTCCGCCTCACGGAAAACGATGCAGAGCGCCACGAGCACGATCGTGAATACCGGCACCCAGCCGCAGCGGGCCAGCGCCCACAACGGGTGATCGGGGTTGGTGTGCAATCCGGACAACGGCCGCCCGATTCCCAGGGTCGTCACCGTCACCGTGAGCATGGCCGTCTGGTGCCATAGAAAGATCGTGATCGCCGAAAGGTTTATCACGGCCACTGCCGCCCAGGCGAATTGGCCCGGCCGGGCCCGCTTTCCACTCCCCTGCGGAACACTTGCCGACATGTGCGACGACCGGCCCACCAAGCGCCGCAGAGGACCGCACAGCAGCAGCGCGGCACCGCACTGGGCAAGACCGAAGGTGACGGCGGCGAGGGTGACCGGGCTGAGATTGGAGATCTGCGAACCGGGGACGCCGACCATGCTCGCGGGGTAGCCGCACCACAGGATCAGCCCTGCCGTACTCACGACACCTGCGGCCAGCAGCGCGGCGGCGCACCGGCGCCGGACGAACCCGCCCGCGGCCCAGGCCGCCCCCAGGCCGAAAGGTACCAACCAACCCGCAAGCACATTGAACTGACGGACCGTATCAACCCAGCCGCCGTCACCGAACACCATCCGGGCGCCGTCCGTCGCGGCGACATAGCCGCCGCCCAGGACCGCCGCCAGCACGCCCGCCCGGCGCACCAACGGCGTGAGGACCATCAGCAGGGCGAAGACCAGCAGGAACCACAGGGGGGAGAGCACGAGGTTGAGCAGCGTGTAGACCGTCTCGTGGGCGATGCCGGCCATGGCCATGCCGGCCAGCACGAGAAGCCACATACCGAGCAATGCGCCCACCGGCCCGGCCAGTCGGCGCAGCCGCTGCCGCAGCCAGGCGCCGTAGCCGACACCGCGCGCCAGCGCGGAGCCGTAGCCCTGGGCCGCGACCCGGCCGCCGACGAAGAAGAAGATCGCCAGTGGCTGGAGCACCCACGACAGGGGGGCCAGCCCGGGCATATGGGCCAGTGGGCTGTCGCCCAGCAGGTGGCCGTCCGCGCGCAGCGCCACCGCGCTGACCAGCCAGTGGCCCAACACCACACCGGTGATCGCCAGGGCCCGGAGGACGTCGATGGCCCGGTCCCGCCCGGCCGGGGTGGCCGCATCGATCCGCAGAACCGTCGCGTGCAGCCGGTCGAGGGCCGTACGGGTAGGGGGCGTGCTAGAGGGGGCGTCGGCCGGCTTGATGTCGGTGGCCGGCTGCGGCGACCGTACCTCGGCGCGGATCTGGAGCTCAGTCATGGGACACCGCCTCTCCATGGCCGAGGCCGATCAGCGCGAGGTTGTGCAGGGCGAGGCCGCCGGGCTTGAAGTAGTCGCTGTGCCCGCCCCGTCCCGCGTCGAAGGTGCGGGCCCCGAACTCACGGCTGAGCGGATCCGTGCCGAATCCGATCGTGGCGCCGGGGACGCTCACGCTGGCGTGCGGCACACCAGCGATCCAGTCGTCCGCGCCCCGGCCCACCCACAGCGGCACCCGCACGGCGAGGTCGGAGGCGGACCGAAGGCCCATGCCGGGGCTGCCGACGACGGCGATCCCGGCGAGGTTGTCCAGCGGGGCGGCCGTGCTCGCAGGGTTCTCGACGGCGCTGCCGCAGACCGCCGAGCCGTAGGAGTGGCAGATCAGGGTGACCGGCGCGGCAGGGTTGGCTTGCTTCAACTGAGCCACAAAAACGCGCAGTTGCGCGCCGCCCGCCTGGGCGCGGGCGGTGGTGACCACATCCCGGCTGAGGGTACGCGGGGCGTGGTAGCCCAACCATGCCACCACCGCGACCTTTGTGTCCGGGGAGAGCCGCCGCATCTCCGCGTGCACCGCGCGGGCCCCGCCGGCCAGCGCGGCATAGCGGGTGCCGAGCTCGTCGAAGGTGTCGATGGTGGTGTCCGAGCCGGGTACCACCACGGCCACGCGGTCCGCGTGCGCCAGATCGCCCAGCACCTCCACGGCCAGGCCGTCGTCGCGCGGGTCGAAGGACAGAAACTGCCGTCCGGGCTCGGCGAGTTCGGCCAGATGGTCCGCCCTGGCGGTGTCGCCCATGCGGCGCGCGGCGCGCTCGGACTTCTCGATGAAGTCGTCATTGGCGCCGTACCGCTCGGCCAAGGTGTCCGCCTGGACGCCCGGCAGCCGTGGCGCGGCGGGCATACCGCTGGCCGCTGAACCAGAGGTCCCGGCAACGGAGAAGACCATCGCGCCGGCCGCGGCTGCGACCGCGAACGCACGGCGCAAACGGGATGCTCGCACGAGACCCGCCTTCCTGCTCAGTTCGATGACAGGTAAGACGGTATTTTTCGCGGCCTCCTGGCGCGTCACCCTCAGGAGCTCACTACAGAGGTAGCTCTCAGGTATTACGGGCCCTGCACCTAGGGGCTCGGCGGGCGGCAGCGGCATATCCGCGAACGGGGCCCTCTTCCTTGGGCTTTCTCTCAACTACCGTACATAAAGGGCCACGTGGCCGGAAAGCGCGAAATAAAGGAGGAATAACCACCCCGGCTACGGTCGCGAACGGCCTCGGATTCCCGAGCGTCCGCCCGAAGGATCAGCCGAAGGAGACCCATGCGCAAGATGCGCCACCACGCCTCTGTCCTCGCCGCCCTGTCCGCGGCCGCACTGCTCGCCGGCACCGGCGCCGCCCAGGCGGCCACCGGCGTCATCGATGTCCACGGGCACCAGGGCGAGGGGAACATCACCAACCCGAAGGACGGCCAGTGCTACAACGTCTCCGACGGGTACAACGGCGGCCGGCTCCTGGTCACCAACAAGACCGACCGCAAGGTCAAGGTCTTCGTCGGCACCGACTGCCAGGGCACGGTGGCCGCCGTGGTTGAGCCGGGCAAGACGTACCGGGCCAGCGAGAGCTGGGGCCCGCTCTTCTACATCCGCAGCGTCCAGGCCGTCTGAGCCGGCACTTCCTCTTTCCGCGCACTCACGTTCAACGTAGCCACGTTCAGATGTGCGTTAAGGGAGAACCATGCGCAATCTGCGCCCCCGCGTCCCCGTCCTTGCGGCAGTGCCGACGGCCGTGCTGCTCGCCACGACCGGTTCCGCCCAGGCCGCCACGGGGGCCGTCGAGTTCTGGGGCAAGGGCGAGAACATCACGAACCCGGTCGACGGCAAGTGCTACACCACGCAGAACGTCAACAGCATCGGGCAGCGCGATGTCGTCAACAACACCAACCGCAGGCTGAAGGTATTCATCACCGGTCGCCTGCCAGGCGGGCAAGGAGACGAAGGTGCTGGAGCCCGGACAGAGCTACCACGCCAGCGACACCTGGTGGCCGGTCGTCGCCATCCGGGGCGTACAGACCGTCTGAGCCGAGCGGCCGGACTACGGCAATGAGCCGGTAAGCAGGACACCAAATCCCGCCCACCGGCCACCGCAATGCGTCGTGGCGTCAGTTTCAGTTGCGCGTACGGAACTTCCACACGCTCAGCGGCGTGAACACCGCGATGAATCCGACGCTCCACACCACGGCCATCAACGCCGAGTGGGCGACCGGGCCGCCGACCATCAGGTTGCGGGCGGCGTCCACGACCATGGTCATCGGGTTGTTCTCGACGAAGACCCGCAGCCAGGACGGCATGGTGTCCGGCGCGACGAAGATGGAACTGCCGAACTGCAGCGGCACCATCGCCAGGGTGCTCACGCTCTGCACCGTCTCCATCCCCCGCGCGGCCAGGCCGATGAACGCCTGCAGCAGGCACAGCGCGACCCCGTACAGCAGCAGGATGCCGATCGCCGCGACGGTGGCGGCGACGGAGGTGTGCACCCTGAAGCCGATGAGGAACCCGAAGGCCAGAACCATCAGCAGACTGGCCAGGACGCGGACCGAGTCGGCGAGGATACGGCCGATGAGCACCGCCGAGCGGGCCACCGGCATCGACCGGTAGCGGTCCATCACCCCGCTGGTGAAGTCCATGTTCAAGGCGATGCCCGAGGTCCGGCAGGTGGTGGTGATGGTCAGCGCCATGATGCCGGGCATCAGGTACTGCCGGTACTGCGCGCTGTCCCCGGCTATCGCGCCGCCGAAGGCGTAGATGAAGACCAGCGACAGCGTCACCGGCATCAGGGTGGCGTCGATGATCTGCCCCGGGCTGGCCATCGCCTTGCGCAGATTGCGGCGGGTGAGCGCCAGCGAATGGCGCACCAGCGGGCGCACTCCCCGCCCCAGGGAGATCCGTGTCGCGGCGCCCTCCGCCATGGTCTGTGAACTCACACCACGCTCCTCGCCGGCAGTGCTTCGGACTGCGCCCGCGGGGCCCGGTCGGCCCCGGTCAGCGTCAGGAATACCTCGTCCAGGCTGGGAATGTGCACATCCAGCCCGGCGAGCGGGATGTCGCTCTGCCCCACCGCCCGGACGACATCGGTCAGCTGGGCGCCGTCGCCGGACAGCGGCAGCCGGATCTGCCCGGTCTCCTCGTCGGCCGCGGCAGTGGTGTGCCCCCGGTTCTCCAGGGCCCGCCGCAGCGCGGCCGCGTCCATTGGCTGCTCGGGCCGGATGCGCAGCACCTGGCCGCCCAGGCGCGAGCGCAACTCCGCTGTCTTGCCACGGGCGATGACCTGGCCGCGGTCGATGACAACCAGGGAGTCGGCCAGCGCCTCGGCCTCCTCCATGTACTGGGTGGTGAGCAGCACGGTGGTGCCCAGGTCGGCCAGCCGCCGCACCTCGGCCCACAGGGCGTTGCGGCTGTGCGGGTCGAGTCCGGTGGTCGGCTCGTCCAGGCACAGCACACGGGGGTCCCCGACCAAGCTGGCAGCCAGGTCGAGGCGGCGGCGCATACCGCCGGAGTAGCCGCCGACGGGCCGCGCGCCGGCCTCAGTGAGGCCGAAGCGTTCCAGCATCTCGTCGGCCCGCGTCCTGGCCTTGCGTCGGGGGAGGTTGAACAGCCGGCAGATGACGTAGAGGTTCTCCCAGCCGGAGATGTCCTCGTCCACCGAGGCATACTGGCCGGTGAGCCCGATCAGCGCGCGGACCTCGCGGGCCTGGCGCACCACGTCGTAGCCGCACACCAGGGCCCGCCCGCGGTCCGGCTTGATCAGGGTGGAGACCATTTTGACCGTGGTGGTCTTGCCCGCGCCGTTGGGGCCGAGCAGGCCGAGCACATGGCCGGCGGGCACCTCAAGGCTCACACCCCTGACCACCGGGTTGCCGCCGTAGCTCTTGGCCAGATCCTCGATAAGGATGGCAGGAGTCATGAGGTCCTGATTCTTTCCGTAGTGGTTCTGTCCGCCGCCCCGGCGGCGCCGGGGCGGCGGGCGGCGCCGGGGCGGCTGCTCAGTCGAGGACGTAGCCGTCCTGCGTCCGCAGGCCGCGGGAGCGACGCAGGTCGTTGAGGACGAAGGTGCGCTGCAGCCAGCGGTCCTTGCCGTCGTAGCGCGGAACGAAGGCCGAACGGCCGTGCGTGGTAACGCGGTTGTCGACGATCGCCAGGTCGCCGGGGGCGAGCACGGTGCTCAGGGAGGCCCTGTCGAAGGCGTCCTGGAGCTCGGCCATCGCCTGGGCCGCTGGGCGGGTGAGTGGCTCGGTGGCCGCGAAGTCGATGCGCAGGTCGGGGTCCTCGGGCGCGCCGCTCAGGATCGGCTGCGCCTCGGTGTCCCCGCCACCCGAGCCGCCGAAGGACGGCGGCCGGGCGGTGCGGAACTCCGCGCTGCGCAGGACCTCTTGGGTCTGTTCGCTCAGCAGCGGCAGTGCCGCGCGGATGCTCGCGGTGCGCAGCCCGGCGACCCTCTCGTGGTCGGCGCGCAGGCACAGCAGCATGACGTAGTCGGGGCGGTGCGGGTGGAAGGCGTTCTCGGTGTGGAAGGTCAGCAGGACTGAGCCCGCGTTGCCCTGGAAGTCCTCCTTGCCGGGGACCGGGACCACGTCCTGGACCAGCGCGCCGGTCTTCTCCGGGCGGAACGCGGCGGGGTCGCCAAGGCCGCAGGCGATCATCGTCAGGACCGCCGCGGAGACACTGGCATCCCGCTGCACCGAGTCCGCGGTGGACGGGGTGTCGGGCAGGGCCGCGCCGTCCACGGGCAGGCCGCGGATCAGCAGAACACCGCTGCGGCCGGAGTCTCTGCGGAACTCGCCGAGCGGGGTGCGCAGTCCGGAGGGCAGCTCGTTCCACTCCTTGCGGGCGGCGGCGACCCACTCGTGGCTGTCCACCTTGCCGTCGGCGGCCCGGCGCAGCCGCCGGGCGACCACGTCGGTCTGCGTGGCGTCGTCGCCCACTATCGTCACGACCGTCGCCTGCGCGCCGGTCTCCAGTACCACAGTCATCGAGGCTTCACCTTCTGGTGGAACGTGTATGTGTACGGGGCCCTGACATCTGCCGTCGCGGGCCGGCGGCGGTGCCGCGCGGTCAGCCGGCGTTCTCCATGGCGCGGACCAGGCTCAGCGGGCGCATGTCGGTCCACTGCTCGGAGATGAAGGCGAGGGTCTCCTCGCGGCCGCCCTCTTCACGGGCGATGCGCCAGCCCGCCGGCACTTCGGCGAAGGCGGGCCACAGGGAGTACTGGCCCTCGTCGTTGATCAGGGCGAGGTAGCGGGCGTCGTTGTCCTCGAACGGGTTGGTGCTCATTGTCGTGCGCCTCTTTCTGGGTTATTTCGGTGCATCGCTGTCGCGGGGCGGCCGGCTACGACACCGAGGTCAGCGGGATGGGCGCGGCGTCGGCGTCGAGTACGTCGGGGCCGTAGACGCCCTGCGCCCAGTTGGTGAGGTAGACGGTGTCGAGGTAGCGCTCGCCCAGGTCGGGGGCGATCGCCACGGCATCGAGCCGCTCGCTGCCCGTGTGTTCGGCCAGCCAGCGGGCGGCGCCGCTGACGACCGTTCCGGTGGAGCCGCCGAACAGGAAGCCGCGGGCGGCGAGCCGGTGGCACATGCGGATGGTGTCGGGCTCGGGCACCATCACCACGTGGTCGACGAAGGACTCGTCCAGCAGCGGTGGGCGCACTCCGGTGCCCAGGCCCGGGATCATGCGGGGTGCCGGAGGGTGTCCGAAGGCGACCGAGCCGACGCTGTCCACGGCCACGACGCGGACGCCGGGTCGGTGCTCCTTGAACCAGCGGGCGCAGCCCATCAGCGTCCCGGTGGTGCCCGCGCCGACGAACAGGATGTCCAGGTCGGGGTGGGCGCGGGCGACGGCAGGCGCGGTGTGGCGGTGGTGCGCCTTCCAGTTGGCGTCGTTGACGTACTGGTTGAGCCAGACGTACCGCTCGTCCTCCTCGCACAGCGCGCGGACGTGTGCGATGCGCGCGGCCAGGAAACCGCCCTCGCGCGCCGGTTCGGTGATGGTGTGCACCACGCCGCCGAACGCCTCCATCAGGCGCTTGGAGGCGAGGTTGCACCGCGAGTCGGTGACGCACACGAAGCCGTAACCCTTGCTGGCTGCGATGATGCTCAGCGCGACGCCCAGATTCCCGGAGGAGGACTCCACCAGGATCGATCCTGGGGTGAGCTCCCCCGACTCTTCCGCGGCCTCCACCATGGCGATGGCGGCCTTCTGCTTGACGGATCCGGTGAAGTTGAAACCTTCGCACTTCAGGTGCACCGGGATGCCGAGCACCGCGTCGAGGTCGACGTACAGGTCTTCCTCGTTGAACTCCTGGGGGGCCGAAATGATCGGCACAAAACCTCCCTGCCTTGCCGGGCGTTGATGCGGGCGGCGTCAGCCGTAACGGCGCATCTCGTGGAAGAAGTCGTCGACGACGTGCAACTGTCCCGAGTCGCGGACGGCGTCGTAGACGTGCTTGCCGACCGCGAGGTCGAGGACGCCCAGACCGAAAGGAGAGAAGAACACCGGGCGGTCGGCGGCCGGGCTCAGCTTCCCGGTCAGCACGTCGTAGAGCGTGCCGTGGACGAAGTCCCGGTTGCCCTCCTGCTGTTCGGCCAGGTGAAGGGAGGTGTTGGCCTTCAGGCAGTGCTCGACGTCGTCGACGATGTTGGTGCCGGTCAGCACGACCTCGGGCGCCAGGTCGCGCAACGAGACGTGCAGCACCAGGGGGTTGTGGGCGAACAGGCCGGGATCGGTGACATGCGGGGTGCCGGCGACGGTGGCGAAGACGATCAGGTCTGAGGAACGGATCAGGTCCTCGGGGGTGTCATGGACGGTGACACTGCCGGTCTCGCCGGACTGGGCAAGGTACTCGGTGAAGCCGGCCGCGTGCGAGGCGGACAGGTCGTGCACGCCGACCTCGTCGAAGGTCCAGCCGGTGTCGCGCAACAGGCTGTGGATGAAGCGGGCGATGAGGCCGACGCCGAAGAAGCCGACCCGGGCCGGGCGGGTGCGGGAGGCGCTGAGGCGGTCGGCGGCCAGCGTGGCGGAGGCGGCGGTGCGCACCGCGCTGATGATGGAACTCTCCAGGCAGGCGAACGGGTAGCCGGTCTCGTGGTCGTTGAGGATGAGGACGGCGGAGGCCCGGGGGATGCCGGCGCCCACGTTCTCCGGGAAGCTGGAGATCCACTTCAGTCCGTCGGTGCCGACCTGGCCGCCGATGGAGGCGGGCAGCGCGATGATGCGCGAGGAGGGCTTGTCGGGGAAGCGGAGGAAGTACGAGGGCGGGTTGACCGTGTCGCCCTCGCCGTGCAGGCAGTAGGCGGCCTCGATCAGGTCCACCACCTCCTTGCCGCGGCCGTCGAGAACCTGGCTGACCTGTGCTCCGGGGATCACCGCAAAGGAGGGCGCCGAGTGTTGCTGGGACATGAAGAGCTCCGTAGAGACGTGGGGGGTGGGCGGTCAGGCGGCTGCGGGGCGGGCCGGTACGTCGGTGCGTACGTGGCCGGTGAGGCGCACCGGGTCGCCGAAGAGCGCCACGATCTCGCGGTCGCCCTGGTATGCCTCGCGGCTGTGCGCCGTCCGCAGGTTGTCGACGACCAGAAGGTCGCCGGCCTGCCAGGGTTCGCGCGAAGTGGCTGCTGTGTAGGCGGCGTTGAGGGTCTCGATGACTTCTTCGGGGATGGCCTCGCCATCGCCGAAGCGGGTGTTGAAGGGCAGCGCGTCCGGGCCGTAGAAGGAGGTCAGGTACTCCCGGACGGCCGGGTCCAGGGTCAGCCCGTTGAGGAACGCGATCTGGTTGAACCACAGGCGCTCGCCGGTGACCGGGTGGGCGACCACCGCGGCCCGCCGCTGGCGGGTGCGCAGCACGCCGTCCGCGAGCCACTCGTGCTCGATGGCGTGGTCGGCGCAGTACGCGGCCACCTCGGCGCGGTCCTCGGTGCCAAAGGCTTCGGTCCAGCTGACGCCCACCTCGCGGTAGTCGCGGTCCAGCAGCCAGCCCTCGCGCGCGAAGCGCTCGACGAGGTCGGCGGGCAGGGTGCGCAGCAGCGTCCGGGCGTCGGCGACCGCGGTGGCGCCGCCGGAGGAGGGCGCGGTCAGGCAGCCGAAGAGGGCGATGGAGGGCACCTCGGCGGCGTAGCTCAACTCGTGGTGCATGCACATTGGTTCGTCGGCCGGCCACTGGGAGGCGGAGTAGACACCGTCGCTGTGGTCAGTGCGACTGGTGAAGGCCTCACGCTCGGCCGTCGGGGTCACACCGAGCCACCGCGCGGCCCGCGCCAGGTCCTTGGGGGCCCTCAGGCCGAGGCCGCGCACGAGCAGCGCACCGTGCCGGGTGACCAGGCCCCTCACCGCCTGGCCGGGCAGCGTCTCGAAGTCCGCTCCGGGGACCTCCAGCAGGGGGGTGCGCCCTGCGTCGAGCGTCGGTTCGCGGCCGTCGGGGAGTGCCGCGCCGGTCGTGGTGCCATCGGTCGTGGCCGTCATCGGGTTGCCTTTCTGGGCGGTCTGACGGCGTACGGGCAGGGGTGGGCCGTACGCCGCCAGGAGGTGGTGGGTCCAGCCGCCGGGGCCGGTCCGGGAGGGCGGGGCGAGCGCCTGGGGGTGTCAGGCCGCTCCGGTGTTCCCAGCGGCCCGCTCGTCCAGCAAGGCGGCGAGGTCGGCAAGGACCGGCCGGCTCATCAGCTCCGCGGGGGTCACCGTGCGGTCCAGGGCGACCGCCAGCCGCAGCATGGCCAGCGAGGTTCCACCGGCTTCGAAGAAGTGGGTGTTGCGGCCGATGGCGTCGGCAGAGAGCTTGAGCGCGCCCGCCCACAGCTCGGCCAGCTTGCGCTCGCTGTACGTGCGGGGCGCCCGGAACTCGCCGTCAGCTGCGCCGAGTTCGCCGGCCATGCGGGTCAGCGCCTTGCGGTCGATCTTGCCGTTGGGGGTGAGCGGCAGGGCGGGGAGGTAGTGGATGCGGGCGGGGACCATGTACTCGGGCAGGGCGGCGCCCAGCTCCTTGCCGACGGTCTGTGCGGGCAGCTCCTGGGCGGCGGAGTAGAAGGCCGCCAGCTGCTTGCTCTCACCCTCGCCGGTGATGACGACGGCGCTGTCGCGCACCCCGGAGACCCGCAGCAGCTGGTTCTCCACCTCGCCGATCTCGATGCGGAAGCCACTGATCTTCACCTGGGTGTCGCGGCGGCCCAGGAACTCCAGCCGCCCGTCCGGCAGCCAGCGGCCGAAGTCGCCGGAGCGGTACATCCGGACGCCGGGGTGGTGCGGGTCGGGGACGAACGCGGCGCGGGTGCGCTCCTCGTCGTTGACATAGCCGCGGCCCACACAGACGCCGGAGAAGACGATCTCGCCGGGCGAGCCGAGCGGCACCGGACGCAGCAGTTCGTCGACCACGTAGATCCGCACGTTGGCGATCGGGTGGCCCAGCGGCACCGACGCCTGCTCGGGCACACCGCGCATGACTTCGTGGTTGGTGTCGTCGGAGGTCTCGGTCAGGCCGTAGGCGTTGGCCAGCGCGACGTCGGGGAATGTGGCGAACCAGCGCGCCACCAGATCCTTCTTGAGGGCCTCGCCGGTCGCCGAGACACAGCGTAGGTGGGGCAGTTCGCGGGGGTGGCGCTCCAGTTCGGTCAGCACCACCTCCAGGTAGGAGGGGACGACCTGGACGACCTCGACGCGGGCGCTCTCCAGCGTCTCGACGAAGCGCGCCACGTCCAGGACGGCGGCCTGCTCGATGATGCGGGTGCGGCCGCCGACGGCGAGGGCGGCGACCAGCTGCCACAGCGAGATGTCGAAGCACTGCGGAGCGGTCTGCGCCACTACCCCGCCCTCGCGGATCCCGAAGTCCTCGATCTTGGCGAGAAGGTGGTTGAGGAAGCCGGCGTGCTCGCACAGGGCGCCCTTGGGCCTGCCGGTGGAGCCGGAGGTGAAGTAGATGTACGCGGCCTGGGAGGCGGCGACGGGCAGCTCGGGGTCGGTGTCGGGGTGGTCCGCGGCGAGCACGTCGTCGAGGTGATGCGCGAGGGTGCCGGGGGCGGCCCGCAGCGCCTCGGGCAGCCCGGCGCAGGCGCCCCGTTCGACGAGTAGGTGGCGGCACTCGCTGCGGGTGAGCATGTCGGCGATCCGGTCGGCGGGGAAGTGCGGCTCCACCGGGAGGTAGACGCCGCCCGCCTTCAGGACGCCGAGCACGGCCGCGAGCCACTCCAGGTTGCGCTCGCTGACGACGGCGACGGCGTTCTCGTCGCACAGGCCCCGGGCGCGCAGGGCGTGGGCGATGCGGTTGGCGCGGGCGTTGAGCTCGCGGTAGGTCCAGGAGCGTTCGCCCTGTTCGGCGGCGATGTCCTGCGGACGCAGCCGGACCTGTTCCTCGAAGAGCTGGTGGACCCGGTGGTCGGGCAGGTCGCGCTGCGGGCCGGCCAGTCCGTTGACCTGGTGGGCGGTCTCCGCCTCGGAGACCGGGCTCCACTCGTGGTGATCGGCCTCGGGGTGACGGGCCAGGGTCTCCAGGGCAGCCAGCAGATAGCCGGAGATCCGCCCGGCCTGGTCGGCGTCGAGCGCGCGGGGACGGTGGCCGAGGACGAGTTCCGGCTGCTGACCGGTCGTGTCCAGGCCCACGGCGAGAACGGTCTCGGGGGCCAGGTCGTCCGCGCGCGGGGCGCGGCCCGCGACCACGAGCGTGTCGAAGAGGGCTTCGGTGCGGCCGGTCCCGGCGCGCAGTTCCGTCAGGTCCGCGCCCGATCGGCCGGTCACCTCGGCGGCGGCGCGGGCGGCGGTGTTCAGCAGCGCCCGCCACGGGCCGTCGGCCACCGGCACCTGGCAGGGCTGCGCCTGCGCCATGGAACCGTCGGCGCTCACGTAACCGACCACGACGGCGGAGTCGGAGGTCAGGGCCGCCAGCACCCGTGCGCAGGCCGCCAAGAGCACGGTGTCCGGGGTGGTGGCGAGGCCGTCCTCCAGCCGCCGCATCGCCTGAGCGGTCGCGGCCGGTATGGGCATCCGGTGTTCCTCGACGGCGCCCGGCTCGGTGTGCTCGCCGGACCACCTGGGTACGGGCGTGTACCCACCCTCGGCGGGCACTCGCTGCCAGAACTCCCGGTCCGTCACCGGGTCGGCAGTCGTGTGTCGCTGTGCGGGCTGGCTGCGCTGCCCGTCCTGCCGAACCTTCACTCGCCTTACCTTCCATCGCGAACGCCCGGACCGGGCGTTCTTCAGCACCTGTGCAATGGCCGGTAACGACGCTAGGACGGCAGATTATTGGCTAGGTATCGGTTCGAAACCCCAGGGTTATCGCACCTCTGGACTGAGGAGAACTGCGGGGGCTGAGGTGGGCTCAGGAGGACGGTAGGGCGCGGGCGACGCGGCCGGCATCCCGCCCGAGAGCTCTCCTCTGAGATGGCTCTCAGGTATGACCCACCCGCCGCTGACTTGTCGTTCGTGCGGGCTTCGTAGAAGGTGCCGTCTCGGAGCATGGCGAACAGGACGTTGATGCGTTGGCGTGCGAGGCGGAGGAGGGCCTGGGTGTGGGTCTTGCCGCGGGCTCGTTGCCGGTCGTAGTAGGTGGGGGAGGCGGGATCGTGCAGGGCGGCGAACGCGGAGAGGAACATCGCGCGTTTGAGGAGCCGGTTCCCGGTTCTGGGGGGGTGTTCGCCGTGGATGGAGGACCCGGAGGACTTCGTTGCGGGTGCGAGGCCGGCGTAGGAGGCCAGATGGGCGGCGGTCGGGAAGCTGGTGCCGTCGCCGATGGTGACGAGCAGGGTGGCGGCGGTCCTGACCCGGACTCCGGGCATGGAGGTCAGGATCTTCAAAGAGGGAGCGACACCAGGAGCTCGCTGATGTGGGCTTCGACGGCTCGTCGTTGTTCGTGGACGGCAGCCAGCGAGCGGGCCAGCGAAGGCACCACCGTGTCGAGTGTTCCGGTGCCGGGGACGAGCACGGTCTGTTCATCGAGTGCATTGAAGATGTCGCCCACCAGGCGTTCGGCCATGCGCGGTGCCTTGGGCCCTATCAGGCCGACCAGTCGGCGGCGTCCGGCCTTGCGTAAGGCGTCCGGCGATCCGTACCGCTCCAGCAGGTAGGTGACGGCGGGGTGGTCGAGACGGGCCCGAGGACGCGTTCCAGCGACGGGTGGAACTGGGTGAGCAGGCCGCGCAGCCGGTTGCTGGTGCGGGTTGCCTCGGCGGCGAGGTCCTGGTCGAAGCCGGTCAGCACGGTCAGCACGGTCAGCTGGGCAGCGGTCTCGTCCGCGAGTTCCAGGGCCCGCAGGGTGTGGGGCATGGTGCGGGCGGCGTCCGCGATCACGTGCGCGCCGGGGGCGTCGGTCTTGGTCTCGCCCGGGTAGAGGTCGGCGATCCGGCGCATCGCCGGCCCGGGCAGGTAGGCGACCTCACAGCCGGCGTCCCGGGCCACCGCTGGGGGCAGGGCCCCGATCGAGGCCGGCTGGTCCACGATGACCAGGACCGTCCCGGACTTCGCCGTCAGCTTGTCGAAGACGGCCCTCAGTTTCGGTTCGCTGTTGGGCAGCCGCTTGTCGTGGACGGTCTTCCCAGCGGCAGTCAGTCCGTGGCCGTGGTGGTCGCCTTTGCCGACGTCCAGGCCGAGGAGGACAGCGATGTCAGCGGTGCCGAGCATCGCCCCCCGAGGGTGGTCACATCCGTCCCGGCCTCGACCAACGGCACTGTACGCGCGCATCCACGTTACGCAGACCAGTCACCCGCAAGCGGCCGGGCTTTGACGGGGTCGGTCACTCGCCCGCGACCACCAGCCCCGCCTCGTACGCGTACACCGCCGCCTGCGTACGGTCGCGCAACCCCAACTTGATCAGGATGCGCCCGACATGGGTCTTCACGGTCTGTTCAGCGATGACGAGCTGCTCGGCGAGCTCGGCATTGGACAGGCCCTGAGCGATCAGGCACAGCACCTCCGTCTCCCGCTCGGTCAGATCCGCCACCCGGTCCCGGCGGGGAGCACGCGGTGCACCTCGCTTGGAGAACTCCTCGATCAGCCGCTTGGTGACGGTCGGGGCGAGCAGGGCACCACCGGTGGCGACGGTCCGTACGGCAGCGGCGAGTTCGTGGGCCGAGGAGTCCTTGAGCAGGAACCCGCTCGCCCCGGCGCGCAGCGCCTCGTACACATACTCGTCCAGATCGAAGGTGGTGAGCATGAGGATCTTGGCGGGGCTGCCGCTCTCGGTGATGCGGCGGGTGGCCTCCAGACCGTCGAGCACCGGCATCCGGATATCCATCAGCACCACGTCCGGGGTCAGTTCGCGCACCTGACGGACCGCTATCTCGCCGTTGCCGGCCTCCCCCACGACCTCGATGTCCGGCTGCGCGTTGAGCAGGACCGCGAAGCTCCCCCGGATCATCGCCTGGTCGTCGGCGATCAGCACGCGAATCGTCATGAGCCCTCGCTCTCACCGGTGGGCAGCAGGGCCCGTACCTCGAACCAACCATCCTCCATGGGCCCCACGTGCAGCGTGCCGCCGAGCATGGAGGCCCGCTCCCGCATACCGAGAACACCGTGCCCCTTGCCGCTCTGGCGCTGCGCGGTGGCAGTGGCCGGGCTGTTGACCACCCGCACTCTGAGATTCGACTCTCCGTAGTTCAGCTCGACCCGGACCTGTGCGCCCGGGGCGTGGCGCAACGCATTGCTCAACGCTTCCTGAGTAATGCGAAATGCCGAGAGTTCGACATGATTGGGCAAGGTCCGCGGAGTACCGAATATTTCTGTCTCGACGGTCAACCCGACCGCCTGTACATTGCCGACCAGTTCGTCGAGATTCTCCAGGGTCGGCTGCGGCACATATCTGCCGTCCTCGCCGCCCGCACCGGGACCGTCGGACCGCATCATGCCCAGAATATGGCGCAGTTCGGTCAGGGCTGCCAGCGCATTCCGCCGGATGCTGCCGAGGCTCTCGCGCATCGCCTCCGGCGGATCGGTGACGAGATACGGAGCGGCTTCCGCCTGTACTGCGACGACGGACATGTGATGGGCGACGACATCGTGCAGTTCACGCGCAATGCGTGCCCGTTCCTCCAGCAATGTCCGGCGGAACCGCTCGATCTCGGTGAGTTTCTCCTGCCGCCGCAGCTGCCGCTGCGCTTCCCTACGTCCGCGCACCGCGGCCAGCAGCATCAGCCCGACCCCGGACAGTATCCCGAACGCGACCAGCGCCTTTCCCGCTCCCTCGGGCCGCAGCGCCACCCCGAGCACTCCGCCGACGAGCAGAGTCAGCAGCCACTGCGTGACGAACAGCCGAACGCTGACCCGCCAGGCGACAATCAGCGTTACGGTCAGATGCGCCAGGAACCCCGGCTCCGTCCACGGCCAGGGCGTATCACTGGCGGGCGCGGTCTCCAGCGCCGCGAGCAGCAGCGGGAACGGCACCATGGCCGCGAGCGACAGCCACCAGGCGGCCACCGGCCGGGTCAGACTCAGCGGCACGGCCGCCGCCTGGACGCACGCAAGCAGCGCAGGTACGGGCCAGGGTGCCTGGAGCCGTTCGGCGACCACGTCCGTTCCGGGCACGACCAGATAGAACGTGAACACCCCTGCGAGGATGAGCGGGAGTTGGCGGAGCACCTGGTTTCGCGGCCGGTGGAGGGTCGGCAGCGGACGCGGCGAGAAATCCAAGAGCCCCCCACGCAAGGTCCGCAAATAGGACACCAGCCGCTGCTTCACTCCATGCGCCCGCGGGCTCGATGAACTCGCCGCCCCCTGCGAACTAGCTGGCCACTCTGCACTGTCCGGATCGCTCGTCACACAATCCATGTTAGAGCCGCCCCGCCGCCCCCCTCCGCCCCGCACCCCACCAGCGCTCCCCATTCCCCCGCAACTCACTCCGCCCCCCACTCCAATACCCCCCGAAAACCTGCCCCCAATCCAAATATTCACCTCCACCACAAAAAACCAGACCCCCCGAAACCAGCCGCCCCAAAAGGGAATTCTCCCACTTCCCAGCCCAGCCCCTAAGCCAGCTCGAAAGCTGAATGCGCCACCGAGCGGACACGGCGCGCCGGTTGGGGCGGACCGACGTCTATACGCCTGGCCCGAGGCAGAAGGACGCGCGCCAGCAGCAGGTCTGCTGACTTGCACCACCGCCTCGGACAGTGACGGGACCCTGGGCGGCCTGGTCCAACTGAGCGAACCCGCCCGCCTGGAACGCGTCGTACCACAGCCCTGGACCGCGCGACGCGGTGCTCGTCGGACCCGATCTGCTCGATGCGAACACCCGAGGACCCCGAGGACTTCCTGCACGGGCCCGCCTGCCACTGCAGCGTGATGGCCTCGGAGACCTCGTGCGAACGGGCCAATCGATTCCTCGACCGCCGTTTCCTCGTCGATCTTCCCGGGAGCGGCCTTGGCTTCTTCTCACACCTCGGCTGACGTCGAAGCGGCGAGGCAAATACCGCGCTCAAGGTCATCGCCACCGGACGCTGGTTCGAGGTCAGGGCACTTCTGGAGGCCGCCGCCTCGACTACTACCGCGCAGAGCCAACTCAACGCCGTGCTTCGTGCCGTGGAAGGCGCACGCTCGGCACCCACGCTGCTCGACCCCCTCTGGACCATGCCCGGCCACCTCGCCCAGAGCGGCCCGCTGACGACGTCGGTTGCCCACCTGGTCGACGGCGCCCGCTGCTCCGTCACCTGCTCGACCTTCATTCTCCAGAGGACGTCGGAGCTCTGGAGTTCGCTACGACAGGCAGCGCGACGGCCGGAGATCGCTGCGCGCGTCTGCCTCGACACCAGGGCGGCCGATCACGGCTCGTCCGGCAGGTCCCCCACCACCGCGGAAGTCGCGAAGCACCTGCGGCCGGCAACGGTGCTGCAAACAAAGGAGTTCGACGGCGGCTACGTCCGAACCCACGCGAAATTCCTCGCCGTCCGCCACCGCTTCCTTCTGGTGACCAGCGCCAACTTCCCCTGGAGCACGGAGAACAACAACATCGAGTTCGGCGTCCTCATCGACAACCCGAACCTCGCTGAAGCTGTTGAGCGCGAACTGTTACAGGCCGAGCACTCTCTCTACGAGCGGGTCGTCGATCGCTCCTCAGAAGGAGCGCGTTGATCGTGTGATTGTCCGGATGGCACAACTCTCGTTCGCCAGCACGCCTGCGGCCGCAGTGCCGACCGCGGAGCCATCTGCACGGTCGCTGCACGCTTGGCCACCAAATGACCACCACGTCGAACCGAACGGACCGAAGCCGATCGACAACAAGGAAAAAGGGCCAGGTCATATCCCTGTAGATCACAACGGCCACTGGTAGTCGATTCCAGACCTACGCATTGCGATGCGTAGACCGCAAGTGTCCGATTGGCCCGACTTCCAAGGTCAACCATAAGAAGAAACCCCAGGTCAGAGGCCTGACCTGGGGTTCACCATGGAGCCGCCTTCGGGATTCGAACCCGAGACCTACGCATTACGAGACCGTGAGCGTTCATGTTGCCGGATACCGCTTGATGCCGCCGAGTGATGTCCTGCCTGATCAGAGTACTTACGGCAGGTTGCCCCCTGCTACCTCATGATGCCCCGCCCAAAGGCGTCCGGCCACCGAGCGGCCACCGGATCGGGCACACCCGAAGCAACAGGTCTCGAATCGTTGAGTTGTCGGACTCGGACAAAGCCCCCCGCCCAGGTCGTGTCCCGCCAGGTGACACCTGGCGGGACGCCATCCCCGCCCACTGCACATCCAGGCCACCGCCACTCACCACTCCAGCCGTAGATCGTGATCTTCATGTCCGGGATGCGGCTTGCCGCCGGTGGTGACTGGTGCGTGATCGCGCCTGGTGGCGGCCGCCCCGTGGCCACCCCGGAAGGTGCTCGCCGCCCCTGGCAGTCACCCAACGCCGCCTGTTGGGTCCGAACACTTACGGGCCCGGCTCACGCCCATCGTCACAGCGCCCGCTCGTGCGGACGGTTCCCCCCTGTGGTGCGCGCACGCCACGCGAGTCCGCGGGCCTGGGGACAGTACTGTCCGCCGTATCATGACGGCACACGGGAAGGAGCCCTCCATGAGTGTGGACTCGATCATGCACACCGAGTTCCCCAAGGGGTACACGGTCCTGTTCGGGGCCGACGGAAAGGTGATCATGACCCCGCAGAGCGAAGAGCACTCCAGCACCATCAGGTCGATGCAGATCGACTCTCTCGCTCTCGGCCGTCACGCGAAGGTCACCTCCGACGTCTACATCGACTTCCCCGCCGACGAGAACTCCGCCCCCGACCTGGCCATCCTGCGCGAGGACGCGCGCAAGGAGGGCAAGCGCTACAGCTTCGAGGACGTCCTGCTGATCTCCGAGGTCGTCTCGACCTCCTCCGCGCGCAAGGACTACGACGACTGCACCGCCAAGTACGGGCGCTACGGCATCCCGGTCTACCTGATCGTGGACCCGTACGCCCAGGAAGTCGTCCTGCACACCCAGCCCACCGGGTCCGGCTACATCGCGGCACACACCCACGCATACGGCTCCGGCAAACTCCCCATCCCCCTGGCCGACGGCCGCACCTTCACTCTCGACCTCGACGAGCTCCCCCGACCGGAGCCGGAAACCGGCACTCACTGAGAAGACGCACGCGATCACGAAGAGACGCGGGCGAGGTCGCCCAGGAACCAGAATCCGCGGTCCTCACGGCTGGTCCTGCTCGCGACGCCGGCAGCGGCTCTACGGAATCGTCGTTGACGACGGCCACCGGACTCCGGGTCAGGCACGGTTGAGGTCGGACAGGAGGGCGGGCAGGAGGCGTTCCTCCATGACCGTGCTGCCCGACGCCTCCATCGCGAGGGCCAGTCCGGGGTCCCAGGGGCTGGCCGCGGGCGGTCCCGCGAGCGGTGTGGACTCGCCCTCGTCGAGTGCCGCCGTGTAGTCGGCGGCCGTCATCCGCCAGAGGCGGGCGCCGTGGCGGGCCACGGCGTCCGCGGTGATGCGCAGGCCGGCCCAGTCGAAGTCGGCGCGCCAGTGCAGCCGGGCTCCCGCGCGTACGGCGTCGCCGAGCAGTTTGTGGCAGGCGGCGGACGGGACGCCCTCGGTGCACACGAGGGCCGCGCCGGCGTCCTGGAGTTCGCCGGCGGCGGCGCGCAGTACGGCCGGGTTCTCGCAGACGTAGATGGTGCGGGCTGCGGGGACGACGGGGTCGGTGGCCAGCTGCTGGAGGGTGAGCCGAAAGGGGATGCCGAAGTCGGCGGCGTCGCGCAGCCAGTCGCAGACGACGGTGTCGCCCTCGGCGCCGATGTTGAGGACGAGTACCTGGCTGGCGAGGTCGTCCGCGATGGCGCCGGCGCTCTCCCACAGGGCGCGCCGCCCGGCCCGGTCACGCGGTACGACGAAACCGCCGCCGGTGCGCTGGGCGAGGGCACGCAGGACGAGCTGTTCGAGCGGCGTGCCGGGAACAAGAGCCTTGGTGTCGCCGGTGGCCCACTCCGCGAGAACCGGAAGCGGCAGGACAGCGGGGGATCGTTCCGGGGAGCCTGCAACGCGGTCCCCGTCACCGGGGAGCCTCTCCAGAACGCGCACCGCCGCGTCGAGAAGCGGCGCGTCCCCCCGGCGTACGAGACGGGTGAGGGTGCCGTCGGCGGCGATCCGGTCCAGCCATGCGGCGAACCACCCCTGCCCGGCGAGCCGACTGGAGTGGGCGGACTCCAGGGCCTGTTCGCGGCGTGCTTCCTCGCCGGCCCGTTCGGCCGGACGGTCACGCAGGGGGCCGTGGAGCCGGCCGAGGGTCCGGAGGAGACCGGTGCCGTAACGGTCGTACAGATACCCGTCCAGGTCACGCAGGGGTACGGCGAGGCGCTTGGCGGTCTCGGGCCGGTAGCGGCCGGTGATGCCGATGACGATACGGCGCTCGGCCTCGCCGGGCCCCGTGAGCCCGATGTCGCCGTCGAGCGCGCCCCCCGTGCGCTCCAGTCTGCGGCGGGCGGCGGCGAGCAGCCGGGCCCATCCCTCGCCGCGCAACTCGTCGTACCCGTGATCTCCACGCCGCTCAGCCGGCAACCGGGGCCTCCTCGGGGGTCGGGACGCGGCGGGTGCCGGGCGAGCCGAGGGCGGCGGTGAGGTCGCCGGTGTCGTCGGCGAGGAGCCGGGCGCCGTCCCAGACGAGCAGCAGCGCGGAGACGGTGTGGTCGACGGCGGTGTGCGCGAGGTCGTAGTGAGCGGCGGCGGACACGGAGGCGTGGGCGGCCCACAGGTCGTAGCCGGTCATGAACAAGTCGAGGTCGAACTGCGCGGCCAGTGACATGAGTTCGCCGCGCCCTGTGTCGTCCACCCCGGCGAAGGCCTCGTCCAGGGCGAGCAGACGCGGGGCGTGCGGATCGGCGGAGTTGAGCATGGCGTGCGCGGCGGCGAACAGCGGCAGGTGCAGCGACACGGACTGCTCACCGCCGGACAGGCGGCTGTGCCGGGCGCGGGTGAGTCGCTCTTCGCTCTTGTCCGGGCGTACGAGCTGGAACGCGAACTGCCGCCAGCGCCGGTAGTCGAGGGTCTCGGCGAGCAGCTCGCGGTAGGGCTGGTCGCGGTGACGGGCGCGGGCGGTCTTGATCTGCGCGGCGAAGTGGACGCGCACCCGGGCCAGCCCCTCCGGGCCGAGGCGGGCGGCGTCTGCGTCGAGGAGGGCGCAGACGGCGCGCTGTTCGTCGTCGAGGTGGTCGGCGAGCAGCCAGCTCACCCCGACCGTCGTCCCCGAGGACATCGTGCGCCGTCGCATGTCGGTGTTCATCCGCCGGATCAGGTCGCGGGCGTCGACCGTGCGGTCGTGGATCTGCTGGGCAAGCCGGGTGAGCAGGGCGTCCTCCAGGATGCGCTGCTCGGACTCGGAGAGCAGTTCGGCCTGGTCACGGCGGTGGGAGGAGATCTTCTGGGCGAAGGCGGCGACCGGCAGCGGGCCCTCCTCGTCGGCCACGCGGACGAGGATGACGCCGTCGGAGCCGTCCCATTCGGGCCGGTAGTCCTGTCCGGCCGCGGCAAGCTGCGCCTGGAGGTCGTCCAGGGCCTTGGTGAGCCGGGTGACGGACTGCTTGAGGCTGGTCTCGGTGGGGGCGAGGTCGCGGGTCGCGGAGAGGATCGCCTCGTGTACGGCGGCCACGGCCGGCGGGAGTGCCTCACCGGTCCAGTCGGCCTCCTGGGCGGGCCAGGCGAGGCCGGGCGGGCAGCGCAGGATGTCGAGGAGTTCGCGGGCGGCGTACGGGCGCAGGGAGCGGGCGGTGTCCTTCTCCTCCGCCGCGGCGACCGACCGGGCCTCGGCGGCGGCCGTACGGCGGGCCTCGGCCGCGGCGGTGCCCGCGATCGCGCCGTGCTGAGCGGTGCGGGCCGCCTCGGCCTCCCCCACCAGGGCGTCGATGCCGTCCTCGGTCTCCTGGACCTGGCGCATCACCTCCTGCGCCTCGGCCCCGACGGCTTCCTGGAGGGCCTCAAGTCCCGCGGCCTCCTCGGCGTGCCGGCGGCGCGCGGCGCGCTCGGTGTCCAGCGCCGCCTCCTCGTCCTCGGCGGCGGCGGTGAGCCGTTCGGCGGCTGCCTGTGAGGCCTCGGTCTGGCGGGCGTGTTCGCGGCGGCCGGCGGCCAGTTCGCGGACCGCCGTCTCGAAGGCGCGGGTGGCGGTCTCGACGGCGTCGACGCGGTCGGTCTCGATGGCGTGCTCGGCGGCGGTACGACGCAGGGCGCGCTCGGCGACCGACCAGGCGGCCACCGACTCGTCGTACGCGGCCCGGGCGGCGTCGGCGGCGTCGCGGGTGGCGCGCAGCCTCGCCGCGGCCCGGTCGAGCCCGCGCAGCGCCTGTGTGATGCCGGTGGTGCGGGGCAGGGCGGCGCGGGCGGCGGCATACGCGTCGAGGGCGGCGTCAGTACGGGCCTGCGCGCGCGCCAACTCGTCGAGCTGGGCGGAGAGTTCGGCCAGCAGCGTCTCGCAGGCGGCGATCCGGGCAGCGCGCCGACGGGCGCGGGCGGTGGCGCCGACGTACTCGGCGTGCTCCTTGGTGTGGGCACCGACCAGGACCCCGGCCGCGTACCGGCCGTCGGGGCTGATCTGCGGGATGCCCGAGTCGAGGTCTTCGGTGACGGCGACGGAGCGCAGTACGGCGGTGATCCGGGCGGCGGTCGGGATCGCGTCGCCGGTGTCGGGGGCCTCGGGGCGCAGGAGGTCGGCGAGACTCGGTCCGCTCACCGGGGCGCCGGCACGGAGGTAGCCCTCGCTGTGCCCGGCCGTCACGGGGGTGTCCTCGGCGGTGACAAGGGCGTCGAGGAGGCCCGATGCCTCCAGGGCCGCTTCCAGGTCGGCTCGTTGACGGTCCGTCAGGTCATTGTCGAAGTCGACGAGCCGCCACAGCGGAACGCCCTCGCCGGGCGCCCGGTCGGCGGTGCGGCCGCGGGCCGGGGGCGGGGCGTCGTCGTGTTCGGCGGCGATCCGGTCGCGTTCGGCCTCCGTATCGGCGCGGCGGCGCTCCACGTCGGTGCGCTGGGCGCGCAGGGCGGCGAGGGTGTCGCGCACTTCCTGCACGGCGGGCGCGGTGGCCTCGGCGAAGGCGTCGGCGAGCGTGAACGCCTCGGCCTCGCCGGTGAGTTCGAGGGCTTCGGCGAGTCGGCCGGTCCCCTCATCGGTCAGGAGTTCGCCATGTGTGCCCATCCACTGGCCGAGGGCCGTACGGGCCTGTTCGCGGGCGGCGTGAAGGACCGACTCGGCGGCGGTCTCCGCGGTTTCGGCCGCGGTGACGGCCTCCTCGGCGCGGTCGAGGGAGACCCGGGCGAGGTCGCGGGTCTGCTCGGCGCCGCGGGCCGTCTGCTGGGCGGCGCGCACGGCCCGGACGCCCTCGTGGCGGGCGGCGGCGAGTGCGGCGGAGCGTTCGGCGAGGCGGGCGGGTTCGGCGTCGGCCGGGGTCCAGGGCAGGCCGGCGGTGTGGGCGTGGTCGGCGACGGTCGCGGCGTCCCGGGAGACGGCGGCGTCGAGTTCGGCGGCGAGCCGTGCGGCGTGTTCGGCCTCGGCGCGGGCGCGGCCGGTTGCGGCGCTGCGGCGTTCGCGTTCGGCGCTCGCCTGCCGGGCTGTCTGCTCGCAGGTGCGCACCAGGCGTTCCAGGTCGGCCAGTTGCTCGATGGCCTGGTAGGCGGCGGAGGAGCGCAGTTGGTCGAGCCGGGAGCGTTGGGCGGCGAGCGCCGCGTCGGCGGACTCGGCGCGCGTCTCGGCGGTGGCCTGTTGCTCGCGGGCCGCCGCAAGATCTGCCGCGGCGGCGCGCAGGGCGGCGGCGCGCTCGGCGGTCTCGGTACGGCGGGCGGTGAGCCGGTCGGCGGCGGCGCGGGCGTGCACCCGCAGATAGGTGGAGTAGCTCGCGAGGAAGGCGCGGGTGGCGTCGTCGGCGGCGGCCAGCCCCTCCAGCGTGCGCTGCACGGACTCCATGTCGTCGAAGGAGCGGGCCGCCTCGGCGATCAGGTCGTCGTCGAGGGGGCGCAGACCGGCGGTGAGGGTGTCGGAGAGCTTGGCCGGGTCGAGGTTCTTGGCCAGCTGCGGGCGGCGCAACGTGAGGATCAGGGTGAGCAGTTGCTCGTACCGCTCCGGGCCGAGGCCGAACAGGCGCTGGTCGACGGCGGCGCGGTAGTCGGCGGTGGAGGCGATCAGTTCGCGGCCGAGTTCGGCGGCGAGCTGCTTCCTCGTCATCGGCCGGTCGTCGTGGGTGAGGAGGGAGAAGTCCTCGCCGACCCGGCCCTCGGCGACGAAGTGCCAGCGAGCGGGCGTGTCGCGGTGCCGCTGGGCGTGCAGCCCGATGCCGCAGGTGACGGCCTGGCCGGTCTCCCGGTGGGTGAACTCGATCCAGACGTATCCCAGCGCGCTGTCCTGCCCGCGGAAGAGCAGGTTGGACTTCATCGTGCGGTCCTCGGCGGCGAACGGGTTGAGCCGCTTGGGGTCGATACGGCCGTCGAGGACGAACGGGAAGAGGACTTCCAGGGCCTTGGTCTTGCCCGATCCGTTGGGTCCGCGCAACACCAGCCAGCCACCGGCGAAGGAGAACTCCTCGTCCCGGTAGTCCCACAGATTGATGATCCCGGCACGGGTGGGGACGAACCGGGCGGCGGAGGCCGTGAGTGAGGGGGCAACAGGAGTGGGAGCGGGGGTGCTCACGGAGTCGGGTCCTTGGTGGTGTCGTCGACGGACAGGGCGGTCTGGGAGGGCGGCCCGGCCGCTGTACGGGTTCTCACGCGGGCCGTGACCCCCCGGTAGCGGGCGAGCAGCGGAAGCGCGAGGGCTCCGCCGTCGACCCGGACGATCAGCGACATGGCGGCCAGCAGGTCGAGGGCCTGGCCGAGCAGCCGGTCCGGGTCGCCGCGCAGATCGGCGGCGAAGCCCGCTCCGTACTCGGCGGTGATCTCCCTGAGCCTGCCCCGGAGCCAGGAATCCGTGACGAAGGGGTAACGGGTCTCCGTCGGCCCCTGCCCCTCGCCGCCGGATGCCTCGTACGCCGACTCCTCGTCCGGTTCGGCGAGTCCGGTGATCAGCCCGCGCGACGGCAGGGCCGCGTCGATACGCCGGGCGCGGGCCGCGAGGCGTTCGGCGGCGGTGGGCGCGGGCAGCAGTTCGAGGGCGTGCCGTCCGGACCGCTGCACGGCGGCGCTGATCCGGGCGGCGAGCAGCAGCGCGGCCTGCGCGACCGTACCGCCGCCGGGGAAGCGGAGGTCGGACAGCCTGCCGGAGGTGTCGATGAGCGCCACGCCCTCGGCCCGCCGCTCCACCGTCAGCCCGGTCAGCCGCTCCAGGTCCTCGGCGAGGGCGGGGGCCCGCAACTGGCCCAGAAGTTCGGTGTCGGCGTCGGCGTAGTACGCGGCCGGGTTCTCCAGTACCAGGCGGCGGGCGCGGCGCGCTTGGTCGCGACGCTGGGCGGCGCGGCCGACGGACAGGCCTATCGCGCCGGATGAGTCCAGCAGCGCGGTGACCGAGGTCAGATGCTGCAGGACGCGGGTCGGGTGGTGGACGGCGAGGAGGATCTCGCGGTCGATGTCGTACAGGGCCTCGGCGCGCTCGGGGTCGCCGGCCCAGGCGGTGGCGGAGCCGTCGGCGAGGGTGAGCGCGCCGCGTTCGGTGAGCCAGGTGACGGCGTCGACGAAGGCGTCCCGGTCGGGCTTGCGCGCGGTGTCCAGGCCGAGTCCGTCGATGCGTACGGCGTCGGCGGCGACCGCGTCGGCCAGTTCCCCCAGCGCCACCTGCGCGCCGTGGCGGCCCAGCGCCGCGAGGGTGAGGACGAGGTAGGCGTAGCGGCGCCGGTCGAAGGGCCGGCCCGCGCGGGTGAGGGCCGGGCGGGTGGTGTCCAGGCCGTCCTGGGCGCGCTGGAGCCGGGCGGTGTCGGCGGTGGTCACGAGCCGGTACCCGAGCACGTCCATCAGATCGATGCGCAGATGGTCGGCCCAGCGGCGCACGGTCGCCAGCGCCGCCCTGTCTGGGTACCCGGGCGTGACCAGCGGATGCCGCAGGACGAGCCGTACCGCTTTCTGGTAGTCGGCGAGTTCGAGCGGGGAGACGCCCTCGGCGACACGGCTCATGCGGTGACCTCCAGGCGCAGCCCGTCGAGATGGAGGCGGCCACGCACGGTGTCGACGGTGGTGGAGCCCTCGGCGGGGGTGAGGGTGAGCCGTACCCCGTGGGCGGCGCCGGAGGCCGCGGTGACCCGGCGGCTGGCGGGGACTCGGGCGGCGAGGGTCACGTCCAGCAGGGCGAGCAGCGCCCGCGTCTCGGGCTCGTCGAGCGTCCGGCCATACACCCCGTCCGACGCGAGGGAGTTCGCGGCACTGCGCCGCTCGGCCTGTTCCTTGAGCTGCTCGGCGCGGAGCAGCGCCCGCCGGTCGTCGTCGCGGTCGATGCGGCCGGGGCCGTACAGGGCGGGGGTGCGGCCGGACTGGACCAGGGTGCGGGCGAGTTCAACCGGTTCGGCCTCCCACCAGGACGTACGCCCCGGGATCCGCTCGGGGTCGGCGTACGGGACGGCGATGTGGCGGGGCGCGCCGAGCCCGAAGACCGCCTGGAACAAGGCGTGCGCGTCCTCGTCACTCTCGCAGGAGGTGAACCACTGGGCAAGATGGCGCAGTTGGCTCTCCCGGCTCACCCCGCCCCGGCGCGCCTCGGTGACCCGGCGCAGCAGGGCGAGGACGGAGCGGATCGCGGTGACGGTGGCGTCCTGCAGCCGCTCGGTCTCGCTGTGCTCGCGCTCGGCGAACCAGTGGACGATGCCGTCCCACCGGTGCCGCCAGTCGGCCAGCCGCTCGGCGGGGCTGCGGAAGAGCCGTTCGTCGGCTTCGGCCGCGTACTCGATCATGCGGTCCACACCGGTGGCCGCGGCCTTCTCGACCGCTTCGGCGAGCAGCGGGGCGTAGCGGCCGAGCTCGGCGGTGAACTCCCGCATGTGCGCGAGGAGCGTGTCCTTGTGGGCGAGGAACACCTCGGGCCGGGTGTCGTTGGTGCGCGCCAGGTCGCCCAGCATGAGGTAGAAGCGGGCGGCGCGCTGCGCCATCTCGTTCAGCACGGAGTCGAGGCGGCCGAGCTTGCGGTACACCTCCTCGCCGTCGCCCGCGGTGTTGGCCTCGGCCAGCGCGCGCAGGTCGCCGAGGATGTCGGGGAAGACGAGGCGGGAGAGCTGGGCGTCCTCCAGGCTCGCGCCGAGCACGTCCTCCACGGCCCGGTACGCCCGGTATCCGGCCTGGGTGAACTGGTACACGTAGTGGCGGTTGCGGTACTCGGCGAGGTTCGCGGCGCGCGTCCCGTCGTACGACCGGTCCAGCACCTGCCACTCCGCGAGCGCGTCGAGCAACGGCTGAACGCCGGCCGAGCCACCCACGGCGCCCGCGGCGGGATGGTCGACGGCGAGCCGCTCCAGCAGCCCCACCGCGTCCGAAGCGTGCAGCAGCACCTGGTAGTTGGCACGTCCGCGGTCGAAGGCCCGCAGCAGCCACAGGTACTCGTGACGCTTCTCGGCGGCGGCGAAGTGGAACAGCCGCAGCCGGTCGTCGAGGGAGAACGCGTCGATACCGAACGCGCCCTCGTCGACGGGGTCCGGAGCGTGCGGCTCCGGAGCTTCGGATTCGTCACTCACGGATCTTTCGGCTTCCCTTGCTTCCGCCGGTACTCGTCCGACTGGAGACCATCGGATCCGCACCAGTGTGCCGTACCCCGACCGGTGCGTGTAAGCCGCTCCCCGGCCCGTGCCACCTGTGCTACCTTGCGCCCGCTTCACGCCGCTACCGGGCGGTGGCCGCCGTGGAGACCCGCCCTGCGGCCGGCTCAGAGGCGGATCGCCGCGTACGCCCCGAGCCATCCCGTCCCCAGCCGGTCCCCGCGTGTGAAGACGGCCGCTCCGGTGCGCCCCGCCGACAGATCGGACGGGTCGTCGGGCGGCAGAAGCAGAGTGTTCTCCTCACCGTCGCCGCTGTGCAGGGTGGTGGTCGTACCGTTCCACAGCCGGATCACGGAACCGGGCGGAGCCGTCACCCGGACACGGTCCTCCCGAAGGTCCAGGCGGACGCCGGTGGCGCGCTCCGCGAGCAGTTCGCGGTAACGGTCCGGGGGCAGGGCGCAGTCGTTCGGCGGTGTCGTACCGTTCCAGTCGGGGGCTTCGACGCCGCGGGCGCGGGCCGCGCGCCACATCCGGGGCACGAGATCGGCTGCGAGCGGGGCGGTGGCCATCCGCTCGCACATCCACAGCAGCCGTCCCGCCCCTCGGCCGGGCCCCAGTGTCCGCCACCGGATGCGCTGGGCCAGGTCACCGGCGACGACGGCCGCCCAGGGGTGCACAGTGCCGAGGGGGCCCTGCGCGCCGAGCCAGGCCAGGTAGCGCTGGGCCTCGTCCAGGATGCCGGTCATCGAGTCGACGGGGATGCCGAGGACGTAGCCGGGCCGACCACGGAAGAGGCGCGGTCGGTCGGCGACGAGGTGGAGGACCGCGCGGGCGAGGTCGCCGGCCACAGCCTTCGGCTCGTCCTCCGCCGGCTCGCCTCTCTCCTCCGGCTCCTCGTGCTGCTGCTCCGCCTCGCGCAGTACGCGGCGCAGCGCAGTACGGGCCCGGTCGGTGAACGGTGCCTGTTCCAGCACCGGGAGGCGGGTGCTGAGAAGGGCCGCCAGCAACCGCTCGGCGGTGAAGGCGCCCTCGGGCACGGGGGCCTCCCGCACCGCGGTGGCCAGTTCGTCGGCGAGGGCGGCGTCCACCATGAAGCGGCTGGTCAGCCTGCCCAGCGGGCTCGTCTCCCAATGGTCCTCGTCGGCGACGGTGCGCAGACAGCCCGCCGTAGTGAGGAACCTCTCCGCCTCGCGCAGGGGTTCGACGCCGGCGTTTCCCTGGTGCGCGGCCAGCGTCCCCGCCCACCACCGCTGCGCCTCCTCGACGCCGCACACCCGTTCCTGGACGGCCTCGGCCAGGAGGTGGTCGGGCAGGTGGTCGCCCAGCCGGGACCGCACCGTGTATCCGGCGGCCAACCGGGCCTGCCAGTGCATTCGTTTCGCCGGGTCGGCGAGCAGGAACGCCCAGCCCTCCCGCTCCCCGGCACCGATCCGGCCCGCCCGCCCGAACATCTGCTGGACCATGGACACCTCGACGCGGTCCAGGCCGATGGTGGTGTCGGCGACGATCACGGCCCGGGCGGGGAGGTTGACGCCCGCGGCGACGGTGGAGGTGGCGACCAGGATGTCCGCCTCACGAGTACGGAAGGCCTGCTCGGCCTCCCGCTTGTAGGGCCAGTCCCGGTAGTGCAGCCGCACCCCGGCCTTGGTGCACAGCCGCTGGACGACTTCGGCGTCGTCCGCGTCCACACCGCCGGTCGGCACACCCCGGTCGGCGGCGAGCGCCAGCGCGGTGGCCCGCACCCGGCGCTTGCTGCCGCAGAAGACCAGCACACTGCCGCCGTCCGCACCGACCCCGCGGGCGATCCGTACGGCGACCTCGGTGCGGACGGCGGCCCGCGCCGCCCAGTCCGCCTCGTCCACCGACGGCAGGACGGGCAGCTGCCAGGTCAGCCGGGTCGGCCGCCAGGCGGTGCGGACCAGGCGGGCACCCAGCCACTCGGCGACCTCGTCCGCGTTGGCGACCGTCGCCGACAGCCCGACGATCCGCGCGCCCGTACCGTCCTCCCGTACCCGCGCGAGCAGCGCTTCCAGGACGGCCCCACGCGCCGGATCACCGAGCAGGTGGATCTCGTCGACGACCAGGCAGCCGACCTCGGCGAGCGCGTCGCGCAGCGATCCCGCGCGGCAGATCGCCTCGAACTTTTCCGTGGTCGCCACCCACACATCGGCCGCCCGGATCAGCTCGGTGTCCACGGCGGCCTCACCGGTCAGCCGCACCACGCGCAGGCCCCGACGCCGCCACAGCTGAAGCTCCCGGTCGAGTTCGTCGGTGAGCGAGCGCTGCGGCACCAGCCAGGCGGCCTTCTTGCCCCGGGCATGCGCGTCCAGCGCCGCCACCATGCCGATCGGGGTCTTGCCCGCGCCGGTGGGCGCCACCACGACCAGGTGCCCGGTGCCCTCCCGTACGACGGGAACGGCAGCCGCCTGGGCCGGGTTGAACGCCGGATGCGGCAGCAGCGCGGCCCACTCGGCGGGCACCAGCTTCTCCACCGGTACGTAGGTTGCCCCGTCGTCCTCCGGCAACTCCTCCAACGCGTCCCACTGCGCTGCGAAGGCGTCCCGGGCCGCCACCGCCCAGGGACCCGCGGCCGGGACAGCGCCACGCGGACCGACCACGACCAGATCCGTACGGCCGCCCAACTCATTGACCGTGCCGACCTGTTCGGCCTCCTCCCAGTAGCGGCTGACCAGGTACGGGACGCCGCGCCCGGCGAGCAGGCTCCGCAGCACGTCGTAGCCCGGGCCCTCCGGCAGGATCACCCGCACGTCCTCGGCCGCCGCGACCGCCTCCTCGGTGGGGCACCAGTCCGGATCGGTCACCTTGCACCACAACAGGGCCCGCTTCTCGGCCTGCTCCGGCACGGCCAGGTCCTCCGGCCACGCCGGACGGTGTCCCCCGCGCACTGCCCCAGGGAACTGCCCGGGAACACGGATCGCGGTCACGGCGACCCCGAGACCACTCGGGCAGGGCCCCAACGTCACAGGCGCGGACCCCGAAGGTGCCGCCGTGAGCTGGTCGTACGTCTTCACTCCCAGGTCCGCGAGGCTGAACGCGGTGGGGCAGGCAGGGCAGACGAGAGCGGCGTACCGGTACACCCGCCCCTGCGACTCGTACGGCCTGCGGAGCGCATGCAACTCCCCCTCACAGACGGGACAACGACGCCCCACCCGTTCCTCGTAGGCCCAGCCGGGCTCGACGAACCGCGCCGGGAGCACCCCGCCCAGGGCGACACCCCACCGCCGCCACACCACCCCGGCGACGGACCCCTCCGCGCCCGCCCCCGACTGTGCCGGGACGCCCCCGTCCATCACTCCGTCCGCGCTGCGCATACCGCGACTGTGGCATGTCGTGATCTACACCCGCAGGCGGTTCATCCGTCTTCCACCACTACGGATTCCACCACTATGAGCGAGGCTTGTGCTCAACCGGCCAAGGGAGTCACGGTCTCGCCGCGCGACGCCTACGGACGGCGCGTTGTCGAGCGGCCACAACAGCACGGCACCCTGACCAGTATCCGCCGAGCCCACGTCATCCCGCACCGTGCGCCAACGCCGCACAGACCGGCCCCGGCTGGATCGGCCGTCACGGCTGTTGTCGTAGGTCGCGAGGTCCAGGGCCGACGCAGCCAAGGCCGAGGCCGCCAAGGCGGTCGCCGACGCGGCCGATCACGCGTACACGACCGCGCAGGCGGCCAAGGGCGTCGTCGCCTGCGCCTCAGGAAAGCCCGGCCGACCGCGCGATTGTACGGATGGCACAACTCCCATGCGAAATCCGCGAGGCTGACCGAGGAACCATCTGCACGCCCCCTGCACGCCTGGCCACCAAATGGCCACCAGCTCGAACCGGACGGGGCCGGGGAGATCGACAGCCATGAACAAATGCCTAGGTCACAGCCCCGCAATCCGCAACCGCCACTGGCCGTCAACTCCACACCTACGCATTGCGATGCACAGACTGCACGTGCCCGATTGGCCCGAATTCCAAGGTCAACCAAAACAAGAAACCCCAGGTCAGAGGCCTGACCTGGGGTTCACCATGGAGCCGCCTTCGGGATTCGAACCCGAGACCTACGCATTACGAGACCACCAGGGATCGTGCCGGGCTGTCCCGCGTGATCGTGCCAGATCTCATTTTCCCAGATCAGAGCACGCGTCGCGGTCCCGCTGCTGACACCCCATGTTGCGCCGTCCGAAGGCGTCCGCGCTCCCCTTGCGCTCCCCGACAGGAGCATGCTGCCTACGTCTGCCACACGGTGACGTGCGGACCGCACCTCTGGTCGCCTTGTCGGGTCCGGACAAGGCAGAGGATTTCGGCGGTCTCCCCCTGGGCGCAGTCGCGGGTAACACTGCTTACCAGCCCGGCTCAGGAGGTCAGCGCACGGATTGAGTGGTAGGCGCCGAAGACCGCGAGGCACAGCGGCACGAGGGTCAGCAGCACACTTGTCTCCGCGATCTCCAGCATGCGCCCCCAGAAGGGGGTGACGCCCTTGCTCGGCACGATCAGTCCGATGGTGATGATCAGTGCGGCGATTCCGGCGACCGCGGCCGCGAGCCAGATCGTACGGATGTCGAGCGCTGTCCCGTCGCCTTTCAACGCGTTGGCCATCAGCCCCTTCGGCGGATTCAGGCACAGCCCGAGGCCGAGGAGGACCAAGGCTCCGAGGCCTGCAGCGAGCGCGCAGCCGACCTGTGCCGTGTAACGGAAGAGGTTGGCGCGCATCAGCATGGCGACGCCGGTGGCGAGTGCGAGCAGCTGCCCCCATATGTCGCCGGAGAATCCGAGCACGGCCGCAGCGCCCGCGACCACCAGCGCACAGCCGCCGACCAGACCGACGAGCAGCTCGTGGCCGCGCCGTGCCTGATCGGCGATCCGCTCGGCGTCGACCGGGCCGTGCCCCTGGGGTGCGGGGTGGGCTCCGTAGCCGCCGCCGGCGGCGGTGGGCGGAGGCTCGAAGCCGATGGGAAGGCGGGCGAAGCGGGTGGAGAGGCCGGGCAGGAAGGCAAGGACTCCTACGGAGAGCGGCGCGCACACCGCAGCGGTCTCGACCGCGTCCATCCCGGTGGTGATCGCGGTGAAGGTCACCGAGAGACCGACAGCGGCGGCGAAGACGCACGCGACGAACGGACCGTCTCCGCCTGGGGCCACGACCATGAGGATCACGGAGGCCACCAGCACGGCAGCGCAGGCGAGCAGGAACTGAAGTTTGCCGACACCCTGCCCCTCCCCCAGCGGCAGCAGCCCCGCACCGGCGACCGCGGCGTTCGCGAGCGAACCGATCCCCAGAGCCACAGACGAGCCGCGATCCTCATACATCCGTGCACGTACGCCGGCGAGGGCAAGCAGTAGTACGCCGCTGACTGCGGCCAGGACGCCGGGCAGACCGTGCATGTCGTGCCGGGGGTCGGCGGTCCACAGCACGAATGCGAGCAGCACCAGCAGAACCGAGCCTCCGAAGAGCCCGGCGCCGCGCATCAGCCCGTCGTTCCATAGCGTGCGGTGGCGGGCGACTGCGGAGGCCACGACATCGGAGACATCGTCGAATACCGCCGGGGGCAATGACTCCGCGAAGGGGCGCAGAGACAAGAGCTCTCCGTCGAGAATGCGCTGGCCGGCCAGAGAGCGTGCGCTGTCGAGTACGGTGCCGTCGCGACGTACCAAGTGATAGCCGACCGGCGCACTCTCCGCGCGGCGCTGTCCAGACAGCCGCAGAATCTCAGGATGGAGGTCGGCGACGGGGACGTCGTCGGGCAGCGCGACATCGACGCGGCTGTCAGGCGCGACGACCGTGACCCGGCAGAAACCGGTTCCGTTGTTCGACGGAGCCCCGTAAATAGAATGCCCGGTTCCGTGGGCCACTGCTCGGGCCGTCGTAGTCACCTGCTGCTCCCCCTGCTGCTGATTGTGGTGCGCTGGGCGGTCGTTGGTCGTGGACTCGCCTGCACCCCGTATGACCCCTTTTGCTTTCCAGCAAGTTCGCGGGCACGTACACGCGCCGCGCAACCCTACCGCCGGCCGGTGGCCCCCACGCCAGTAGGCTCCCTTCTGCGGACGGGACTTCTCGCCACGGGGGCGTCGACAGGAACTTCTTCGTCCGGCAAGGGAATTGGTGAGCTGTGAGCCAGATCGTCGTCAAACGCCTGCCACGGGCCTTGCCCCTCGAAGTGCCTGGTGAGCAGGTGCAGTTGCAGCCGCCGCCCGAGCTGCCGCGCGGCCAGCAGGAGGGCGCGCTCATGCAACTCCTGCCCATGCTCGGCATGGGGGGTTCCGTCGTCTTCTTCTTCATGACCCCGAATCCGATCATGCGGATCATGGGCATGGTGATGATCGCGTCGACGGTCGCCATGGCGATCGCGATGCTGGTGCGCTACCGGCGAGGCACCCAGGGGCAGCTTGCCGATATGCGGCGCGACTACCTCAAATACCTGACGCAGACCAGGCGGGCGGTGCTGAGAACGGCGCGTCTCCAGCGGGACGCGCAGTTCTATCTGCACCCGGACGCCGAGCAGTTGTGGGCGCTGGTCGCCGAGGGCAGCCGGGTGTGGGAGCGACGCAGCGGTGACGCCGACTTCGGGCAGGTGCGCATCGGCCTGGGCAGCCAGCAGCTCGCCACGCCGCTCATCGCACCCGAGACGGCGCCCGTGGACGAACTGGAGCCCCTCACCGCGGGGGCGCTGCAGCAGTTCCTGGCAACGCACGGCACTCTGGACGGCCTGCCCATGGCCGTCTCGCTGCGCGCCTTCTACCACCTGACGGTCAGCGGCGAGGAGCGGTCCGTGCGCTCCACGGCCCGAGCGATGGTCGGTTCGCTCGCGTCGTTGCACTCTCCAGAGGACCTGGTGATCGCCGTCGCAACCAGTCGCGACGCCGCATCGCAGTGGGAGTGGGCGAAGTGGCTTCCGCACGTTCAGGCCCCGGGCAGCAACGACGGCGCGGGCACCCGACGCCTCATCACCAACGGCGTACGGGAGCTGGAGGAGATGCTCGCAGAGCACCTTGAGGGCCGTCCTCGCTTCCAGCCCGGCGGACATCCGCTGCTCGAACAGCCGCACATCGTCGTCGTACTCGACGGAGAATCGGTCTCTCCGGAGTCGGCGCTCGCCGCGGCCGAGGGGCTGCAGGGCGTGACCGTCATCGAGGTCGTAACCGGCGAGGTCGCCGGGGAGCGCGGCGGGTTGTCCGTGGTCGTGGCTCCCGACTCCCTGCGGCTGGAGTCAGGGCACGGCCTGGTGTACGACGGGGTGCCCGACCGGCTGAGTCCCGAAGCAGCCGAGGCGCTTGCCCGCCAGCTCGCTCCGCTGCGCGTGGCCTCGGGCGGGGACGACGACGAGCCGTTGCTTGCCAATCTCGACTTCACCGACCTGCTGAACCTGGGAGACGCGTCCTCCGTCGACGTCAGCCGCACCTGGCGGCCCCGCTCACAGGCGGACCGGCTGCGCGTACCGATCGGGATCGGAGAGAACGGCGCTCCGGTGATGCTGGACCTGAAGGAGGCGGCGCAGGAAGGCATGGGACCGCACGGCCTGTGCGTGGGCGCGACCGGTTCCGGCAAGTCCGAACTCCTGCGCACGCTCGTACTGGGACTCGCTGTCACGCACTCGTCGGAGACACTCAACTTTGTCCTCGCGGACTTCAAGGGCGGCGCCACCTTCGCCGGGATGTCGGACATGCCGCATGTCGCTGCGGTCATCACCAACCTCGCGAACGACCTGACACTGGTGGACCGCATGGGCGACTCCATCCGCGGTGAGCTCAACCGCCGCCAGGAGATGCTGCGCGACGCGGGCAACTACGCCAACATCCATGACTACGAGAAGGCGCGTGCGGCGGGTGCTCCACTCCAGCCCATCCCGTCACTCGTCCTGGTCATCGACGAGTTCAGCGAACTCCTCACCGCCATGCCCGACTTCATCGAGATGTTCGTACAGATCGGTCGCATCGGTCGTTCGCTGGGCGTCCATCTGCTGCTCGCCTCACAGCGGCTGGAGGAGGGCCGACTGCGCGGTCTGGAGACGTACCTGTCGTACCGGATCGGCCTGCGGACGTTCTCCGAGGCCGAATCGCGTGCGGCGCTCGGCGTACCCGACGCCTATCAGCTGCCCAATGTCCCCGGCTCCGGGTATCTGAAATACGGCACGGGCGAAATGGTGCGCTTCAAGGCGGCGTACGTCTCAGGGGCGTACCGCACGAGCCCGCAGCGGACCGCCGGAGCCGACGGGCCGCTTCCGGTTGACCGCAGACCCGTGCGGTTCACGGCGGCTCCGGTGCCGGTGCGCTATGTCCAGCCGGACAGCCGGCTTCCCGTACCCGATGCCCGTACGCCCCAGGACGACGCACTGGCCGATACGGTGCTCGACGTCATCGTGCGGCGGCTCGAAGGCCAGGGCCCGGAAGCGCACCAGGTGTGGCTGCCTCCACTGGAGGACCCGCCGACGCTCGACGGGTTGCTGACCGGCCTCACGAGCGTACGGGGCCGCGGGCTGACTCAGCCCGGGTACGACGGCTCGGGTCGTCTCGTCGTACCACTGGGTGTGGTCGACAAGCCGTACGAACAGCGCCGTGACACTCTCTACCGCGACTTCTCCGGGGCAGCGGGTCATATGCAGATCGTCGGTGGCCCGCAGTCGGGGAAGTCCACCCTGCTGCGGACACTCATCGCGTCCTTCGCGCTGACGCACACACCACAGGAAGTGCAGTTCTACGGACTCGACTTCGGCGGAGGCGGCCTGGCCTCGGTAGCGGGACTCCCGCATGTCGGCGGGATCGCCTCCCGCCTCGACGCGGAGCAGGTGCGGCGTACGGTCGCCGAGGTGTACGGCATCCTGTCGCGCCGCGAGGAGTACTTCCGCAGCGCGGGCATCGACTCCATCGCCACCTTCCGCCGACTGCGCATGGGCGGCAGAATCTCGATGACCGAGCAACCCTGGGGGGATGTGTTCCTGGTCATCGACGGCTGGGGCAATTTCCGGGCGGATTACGAGGGCTTGGAACAGGTCGTCCAGGACATCGCCGCGCGCGGGCTCGGCTACGGCATCCATGTCGTGCTCACCGCCTCGCGCTCCATGGAGGTCCGCGCGAGCCTCAAGGACCACCTGATGAACCGGCTGGAGCTGCGGCTCGGCGACACCATGGACTCGGAGCTGGACCGCAAGGCTGCCGCCAATGTCCCGGCGGGCGTACCGGGACGCGGGCTGACCCCGGAGAAGCTGCACTTCATGGCGGCCGTGCCAAGGATCGATGGCGTCGACTCCGACAGCGACCTGTCGGAAGCCACGGCCTCCATGACCCAGGAGATCAACCGTCACTGGCCCGCGCCGGGAGCTCCAGCGGTGCGGCTGCTGCCACGCGCATTGCCGGTGGGCAGCCTTCCGGCGGGCTCGGCGGACCCGGAACGTGGAGTGGCCTTCGGTATCGACGAGAACAACCTCGAACCGGTCTTCGCCAACTTCGAACGCGACCCTTTCTTCCTGGTGTTCGGCGAGAGCGAATCGGGCAAGTCCAACCTGCTGCGCCTGCTCATCAAGCAGCTGAGCGAGCGGTACGACGGCGACGCCTGCAAGCTCTTCGTGATCGACAACCGGCGCACGCTGCTGGACGCCACCCCGCCCACACACCTGGCGGAGTACGTCCCCATGTCCAACAACATGGACCACCACATGGACGCCCTGGCCGACCTGATGCAGCGCCGTACACCGGCGGCCGACGTCACGGCGCAGCAACTTCGGGACCGGAGCTGGTGGCAGGGCCCGACGGTGTACGTGGTCGTGGACGACTACGACCTGGTGTCCACGAGCAGCGGCAACCCGCTGTCCAAGCTGACGGAGCTGCTGCCTTTCGCACGGGACGTGGGCGTCCGGTTCATCATCGCGCACAACACGGCCGGCGCGAGCAGGGCCGCGTACGAGCCATTCATGCAGCGGATGGTGGAGCTGGGCGCGCAGGGCGTCGTCCTCTCCGGCGACCCGAGCGAGGGCGACATCTTCGGGAACGTACGGCCGCGACCGATGCCGGCCGGGCGCGGCATCTTCGTCACGCGCCGACGCGGGAATCCGCTGGTGCAGACGGGGCTCATGCCGGCGGAGCACCAGGGGTGATCGGCGTCGCTGTAACTCCGCGGACCGGGCAAGGTCTTGATCGCGACACTTGCCTCCGCTTGCGGGAGAGTGGAGGAGCGGGGCGCCGTGGACGGTGGCGACGGGGCGGTGTGCCTGACGACGACTGCCAGACCGAGGTCGCGGAGATGCCGTGCAAGTAGTCGGACCACATTGCCAGGTTGAGCCGGAACGTGATCATCTGGACGGCAAACACGGGGAAGGGGCCCAGCGATGGCTTGGGACGAGTGGGAGCAGCTGAAGGCCGAGGCGGCCCAGAGGCAGTCCGCGAATATGCAGCTGAATCAGCTTCCATCCAGTGGCGGCGGGGGCAGTGGAGGCGCCGACAGGCTGAAGCACACCGACAAGCCGTGGACAGACGCCGCAGGCATCGCTGGTGCCCTGCGAACCAGCACAGCGACGGCAAAGAACGAATTGCACGACGCGCACGCGGGCATCGAATCCGGGACCGAGGGCCTGGACAGCGTGGGAGCACTGAAAGGAGTGCTCAGGTCCTGGGAGGAACGACTGGAAGCCGTGCGGGACGAATGTAACTACCTAGAGTCGGCGCTCCGGGGAGTGGTCAAGGCACAGGGGGCGAGCGACGCGCGGGTCAAGTCCTCAATAGACAGTGTGCGGAGTCCCGTAGACGAGAAGGCACGGTAAACGGGATGCTGACGTGGCAGCAGCTACGCGACTTGAAGTGCTCGGAGCTCGATGACGCGGCAGACGGCTGGGGTGTGGCCAGCAACCGGGCCGACTCCGCCCGGGGCCGGGTAGACAATGAGATGACGCGCAGGCTGGAGCAGACGCAGGATAGCGAGTCGGCTGAGGCCGCGGTCAAACGACTGAATCGACTCCGTAGCAATTTCCAGTACATCTACACGGAGTGTGGACTGGTCCGTACCTCGCTGAATAGCCTCGCGCATGAACTGAGAACGGCCCAGCGCCACCTGCGGGAGGCGCTTGACGACGCTGCGGGCCTCAGGTTCACAGTGAATGGTGACGGTTCGGTCGAGTATCCGGCCAGCGATAAGAACATGGTCGGTGAGCAGGTGCCCGGCGGCGGCGCCTTCGGGCACAACGGCTATCTGGACCAGCCTCGCCCGGGCGGACCATCGCTGGCCTCGGAAGGCCCTCCGCTGCTGGCCAATACCAACCCCAACTACGCAAAAGCCCAGGGCATCGCCGACCGTATCGCGCACGCCCTACGCGAGGCCCATGAGATCGACGGCCGGGTCCGGTCGACGCTGAGCAAGCTCAAGGCCCAGCCGGGCCTCACAGTCGACGCGGCGACGTGGACCGATGCGGCCAAGGACGCGGATGCAGTGCGCGGGGTGGCCCACGAGTACCTCAAGGAAGACATCCCGAACGACAAGTCCCCCGCGGAGCGCAAGGCGTGGTGGGACAATCTCACGCAGGAGCAGCGCGAGGAGTACGTGGCGGTCTACCCAGATGTGATCGGCAATCTCGACGGAATCCCGGCAGTGGTTCGAGACGAAGCCAACCGGGACAATCTGCGGCTTCTGATTGGGGAGCTCGAGGGACGGGGCGACGAGAAGGCGAAGACCCAGCTAGCGGGGCTGAAAGAGATGGAAAAACAGCTGTTGACGAATGTCGACGAGCGATTGTCGAAACCAAAGGAACCGCCGATGTACCTTCTCGGCATCAGCGACCAAGGAAGAGGACGGGCTATCGTCTCGTTCGGTAACCCGGATACCTCAAAGAATGTTTCGGCGTATGTTCCCGGACTCGGCACGGCGCTCGATGAGGAGTTCGCTCGGAACGATGTGAAGCGGGCGCACGACACAGCAGTGGGAGCAAGGGCCAACGACCCCTCAAGCGCGGCAATCGTCTGGCTTGGCTACGACGCCCCGCAAATTGGTTCCGACGCCGACACTCTGCTCGGCAACGCGGATGTCGCTCAGGATTTTTCGGCGGAGCGGGGTGCAACCGCCTACAACAGCTTCATGAGCGGTCTGGGTGCCACCAACGACAACGAGGATCCCCACCTCACGGCCATCGGCCACTCCTACGGCTCCCGCACGGTGGGCGCGGCCACCCAGGAGGACGGCGGCATCCCCGGCGTTGACGACATCGTTCTGGTCGGCAGCCCCGGCGTGGGCGTAGACCGAGCCGAGGATCTCGGTGTCGGTAAGGACCACGTTTTTGTCGGCGCCGCCGAGAATGACCCGGTGACGCGGGCCCCCTCGGGCCAACAGACCGGGGCAGGGATGCCTGGGTTCGTCGTTGGTGGACCAATTGGTGCCTACCTTGCCGGTGAGATAGCTGACCAGGGAGATGACGACGTCTGGTTCGGCAAGGACCCGGCGAGCGACGCCTTTGGCGCCAGACGCTTCGTAGTGGATGCCGGCCCACTGCCCCTCGTGGGCGGCGACGGGCCAATCGACGCGCACTCTAACTACTTCGACCCGGAGAAGGACCCCGAATCAGCGGAAAATATCGCAGCCGTGGTATCTGGCGATCCCGACCTCTTGACCACGGAGCAGCATCGATGAAATCCCGTCTGTTCATTTCAACGCTCGCAGTCATGGCCGTGGCCGGCTGCGGCCTGGGTGACAACCCGACGAAAACCAAGAACGAGGAGCCCAGCATGAACATGCAGGAAGCTGCAGACCACGCCGAGGAAATCCTTGACAAGACCGCTGACTCGCTTCACCCACCCCTCGAATGGGACCGCGGCCCGTCGAGCGACCCCATTTGCACGGACTTCAAGAATGATGCGACAGGCAAGGGATCTGTGACCCGGAGGCGGTACGCCTTGACGATCATCTCTCCCGAGCGTCGCGACAGCTTCATGGGAGTCGTGGAGCGGCATTGGAAAAAGAGCGGCTACAAAATCACCTCCGTACGCAACCACAAGGAGATGCCAGCGATCTTTGCATCTACGCCAGAAAACTTCAGGATGGTTCTGAAGATCGGTTACAAGGGTCAGGCATTCGTCGACGTATCGTCTCCCTGCGTGACGGAGTCCCAGGTCACTGAGCCGCCCATGCCGCCAATCGACCCTGCCGACCCCGCCTCAAAGGGCCTCCCCTACATCCGTTCCGACTTCTGGTCGGCCGAGACGTCAAGTTGATAGCGGCGACTGGGGGCTTCCCATCCTGAACGCCAAACGATCTCGAGGCGCGAACAGTGCCCCTTTCAGGCGACCTAACGACGTCAGTGCCCCCTGGCTTGCAACGGAGTCCAGGGGGCACTGTGCGGCGGTCGGGCTGAGGCTGTGCCGGCGGCCCACTGGAACTGCTGGCGGGGCCTTCGGGTTCGCGACTGGCAACGCACTGACCGACGAGAGTCAGATCTACTTCGGCACCGATCCCGCGCACGAGGACTTCGGGGCCCAACGCTTCAAGGTCGACGACGGTCCCCGGCCCTCACTCGATGCAGGAGTTCCCGCCCACTCCAATTACTTCGACCCCGAGCGGGACAGAGAATCGGCCCGGAACATTGCCAAAATCGTCGCAGGCCATGCGGACAAGATCAACACCCAGGAGCCCCGTTGAGAATTCCCCGGTTCGTAATCGCCCTGCTCCTGGTGTTCGCCACCGCGACCGGTTGCAGCCTCCTCGCCAATGACGAAGCTCCCGAAAATAAGCCGCCCGAAATGAACATGCAACAAGGTGCCGGCAAGGCCGACGCGATCACGCAACAGACCCTCTCCAGCATCAAACCAGTCCTTCGCTGGACTCACGGGCCTTCAAGCGACTCGGACTGTACCGACTTCAAAAGCGACCCTCTGGGTACTGGGTCCGTCACACGCCGCATCAGAATCATGACCATCGTCTCCACGGAACGGCGCGGAAGCCTGCTCGGAATCGTGGAACGCAACTGGAAGGCCCAGGGATACAAGATCACCAGTATCAACGCGGACGAAGACTTCCCAGCCATCTACGCCAGCACCCCCGAAGACTTCCGCATGAGCGTATCTGTGGGAGGCGAGGGCCAGTTCGAGTTCGACATCGCCACCCCGTGCTTCACCGACTCCCCCGTTGCTGACCCCACAGCCGAGCCGAATACACCGCCCTACGAGGGCGGCAAGCCCATCCCCAGGCCCAATATCCGCGACGACTTCTGGTCCGCACTCACCCCCATCCCTGCGAACTCCACGGCTTCACCGACCCCATGAGAGACAACATCCGCGCACGGTCTGTCCGCCGAAGGGCAGTGAACACACGTCTCTGAATCGCGGTCACTGTCGTCTCCTCCTGCTTCCAGAGCGGGCCCAAGGCCTCGGCCACGCCATGAATGCGGCACTCCTGCTGGCCGAGGTCCGTGCGGGCCGGGCTCTACAGGTGCTGGGCGTACTCGTCCATCACCTCCATCACCAGATGTCGCTGTCCCTCGTAAGACGACGAGATGAGTACGCGTGCTCAGGCACCGTGAGGGGCCGCACACATGTCCCGGCCGCGCCCGGACGGTAGCGTCCGGCGCATGACCGAAGAGAGCGCCACCCCGGCGGCCACCCCCACCAAGAGCCCGGCCCACGGGGCGCCCCGAGTAGTCGGGATCGGCTGCGCCGCCGTAATTGCGGTGCCGCTGCTCGTAATTCTTGGCTATGCCATCACGTACTCGGTGCAGCGCTCCACGCCCGAGGACTATCCCCGCATGGCCCCCGAGGAGATGGGGCGTCGCGTCGCCGGAAACTCCCAGGAGGCCTATACGGCCCTGGGGTTCAACCGCGTCGTGCCCCAGACCGGGGAGGACTCGGAGAACTACACGGCCTCCTCCTACTGCTACCCGGGCGGCCTGGAGAGCATCGCTGACCAGTCAGTCGACGGCGCGTACCGGCTGTACCACCGCTGGGCGCTGGACAACGTGCCCAAGAATGAGGCGCTCCCCGCCCTGCGCCGACTGCGCGAGCACCTGAAGGACTCGGGCTGGCGCATCACCGACTACGGGCAATCCAAGGACGCCAACGAGTGGAATCTGCAAGCGCAACGAGGCGGTCACTCGGAGGACGGCGGAGACTACGAAGTCAGCTTCAGCTGGAACGCGAACCGACAGAGCTTCACAGGCGGGAGCGGAGCACCGTGCGCCTACGACCCCCAGTGGAAGAAATCCGACCCGCTGCCCGGCACTGAGCTGGAGCCACCAGGACTCACCCCACGGTGAGCTGCGCGCAGGCCGTCTTGCCGATCACGCGGCCGGTTACGCGCCAGGGTGTGGCGTGCGCCTTGACGAGGCGCAGACAGTGACCCGGCTCCACGTCGCGGGACAGACTTGGGGCTGCAGGTCGCGATCCACTGCGGTGTGGCGGTTACGGTGCCGCTAGCGGTGGTTTGTCGAAAGCGGGCCGCTGGACCATCGCCCGGCATCGTGATCTGCCGAGATCGGAAAGCCGCTACCTCTCGGGCCGGAGCCGCGGTCTGGGAGCCTTCCCGATTCGACAAACCACCGGTAGGAGTCGGCACCGTCAGCCGCGCTCGATGGCTGAGCATCCGGTCAGCCACTCCGCCGGACCAGATTCCCTCGCCGCGCCCCGCAGCTCAACGTCGTTTCAGGTGATGCGATCGAGGTCGCCGCCCCTTGTGGCTGCGATGAGATGGCGCAGGCCCTCTCGGGTGGTTGTGATGATGTCCACAGGGCGGTTTGGCAGAGGTGCGGTGTCCCGTCGGGCGTGAAGCCTATCCGCAGGCAGCGTTGACGCCGGGTACCGGTAGTTCGTTGAACTGGGCGGTAGGCCGAGGACGGGTGTGGTGTGGCCTCGGTGGCCGGTGGCGATGTTCGGCGTATCCGGCGGTGTTTAGTGCGCCTCTGATCAGGTCGCGGATGCCGGCCAGGACGACGGGGGCATTGGCGATGCCGACCTTACAGTGGCCCTCGCGGAGGGTGACATAGCGGCTCCAGCGCATGCGAATCGTTCACCATCGAGGCCCTTGGTACCGCACCCGCCGAAGTCTTCGCCAAGCTGCTGACCAGCGAGAGTACGTCTACCAACTGGCATCACCGTCAGACGAGGTGGTCGAGGTCGCCGCGTTTGGCAGCTTCGACCAGGCTGCGGAGGTTCTCGCGGGTCGTGGTGATCAGCTCGTCCGGGCGGGCCGTTTCGCGTAGGACAGGGGTGCCTTCGGGGGTGTGGCCTATCTGAAGGCAGGCGTTGCCGCCGTCCCCGCCGCATAGCGGGGCCTGCCAGTGCATTTCCGTCATTGTCCGGCCTCTCAGTGTTGCTGCGCGATGGTATGGATGAGCGTTCGGGAGTCCTCGGCGGAGAGGCTCGTGGCGGCCATCCTGTCGATCAGGCGGCGGTAGTTTCTCAGCTGCATCTCGGAGTCGAGGAAGACCGAGCCGTGGAAGCTGTCGAGCTGCACGGTGTCGAGTTGAGGCACAGGGCCGTCGGCATAGAAGATCGGCTGGCCCGGTCCCGCGAAGCCTTCGGCGCCGAAGGGAATCACCCTCACTGTGATGTGGGCGAGTTCGCTGACCGTCAGGATGTGGTCGAGTTGGGCTCGGGCAACCTTGGAGCCGCCGAACTGCATGCGTAGCGCTGCCTCGTGGATGATCGCTGTGTACGGTGCCGGGTCGGTGCGCTCCAAGAGGACGTCCTGGCGCTGGATTCGGTGCGCCGCCCGGAGTTCGACCTCCTTGGCGGGCAGCGCGACAAGGGTCTTCTCGAAGACGGCTCGGGCGTGGTCGCCAGTCTGGAGGAGCCCGGGGATGTGCACCATGACGAAGGCCGTCATCCGCCGGGCGTGGTACTCGAGTTCCGCCACATCGAGGAAGGGTGCAGGGAGTCGCCCGCGGTACGCCTCCCACCAGCCGGTGGCCCGTTCGCTCGCCATGTCGGCTAGGGCCTCGACCAGGTCGCTGTCCGGGCACTCGTAGTTGCAGGCGAGCGTGCGAACGCGCTCTGGGCTGATGCCGAAACGACCGGACTCGATGTTGGGGACACGTGTCCGGTTGACTCCGAGCAGGGCGCCGGCCTCCTGGGTGGAGACCCCTGCCGACTCACGCAGCTTGCGCAGCTCGGCGCCGAGGCGCTGTTGGCGCACGGTCGGGGTGATTCTGGGCGGCATACTTCCCCCTTTCCAACATCACTCACAGTCTGCCGTCGGGGTGGCAGAAGGTCCATGTCGTAGAACGGTTCTACCAAAGAGGTAGAACCGTTTTCGGAAGACCGCTACATTCTGTAGTGCACCGCTCACACGCGACAGCGCCGGAAGTGCACCGCGCGAGCATGCCTGCCCATCCCTGGGGACAGGTGTGCTCGCGCCCAGGGAGGCGAGTCACCGGCGACCGCCTGCGTGCGAACACTCCAATCCCTCACAGCGAAACAGGAGTTATTCGCGCATGAGCATCACACTATGCCCGACGGCATCGGCTGAGCTGGTGCCGGTCGGGCCGTCCATCGACAACCTCTCCTATTCCTTCGGTCTGCCCGGCGGCGCGTACTGCGTCGGGCTGGCGAGGGTCGCCGTACGGCAGCTGCTTCAGGAGCGCGGCCTTGCCGCCATGGCTCCGCTCGCAGAGTTGGTGGTATCCGAACTGCTCGGCTGCGCCTACCGGTTCACGCCGGACAGTGATGTCAGCCTGTCCCTGCGATGTCGATACGAAGTCCTCAGAGCCACAGTCTTCGATCAGCATCCGGCGCATGAGCCTCAGACCGGGGCTGCGTGCCGGGAGCGGCGAATCGGATCCCTGCCCCTGCTTGCCACCCTGATGGATGCCTGCGGCGGGGACTTCGGCGTCGCGGACGCCGAGCCGCCGCTCACCGGCGTCAAGTCATGGGCCGTGATCCCGATGGAAGGGGCGTACCGCTATGCACTCCTCTGAAGCAGAGGTGGTTCTGGAAGCGTTGCGGCAGGAACTGGATCGGCTCGGGATCCTGCTGCCCTCCCTCCGCGTCGAGCAGGTCTGCACTGGAGCCGAAATCGTTCATCTGGGCGGCGCACGGCTGGAAGTTGTCCGGCAGCTCGCGGATGCGTTGCGCGCTGGGGCGGGTGGTCAGCTTCCGTGATGCTTGGCGGACTGTCCTCATGCACGAGCGGGCGCAGTGCAGCAGCGCCGGCTCCAGCAGGACGGTTCGTTCGGCCTGCTCCAGTGAATCGCTTGCCTCCTGGAGCTGGTTGAGGTCCAAAGTGGCCGTCGGGTGGGCGAGTTCCGCATAGGGGAGCAGCGTCCACCAGTCGTATTCGAGCCGAGTGAACGCAGTTACTGCAATGGAGAGCGGGCGATCAACAAGCTGAACAGCTCCGAGCCGTCGCTACCCGCTACAACAAACGTGGATAACTCGTGGTCGAAGAGTCACTTAGTCCGCCTCGAAGGCGGAGGGCGCTGGGAATTCGACATCGGTGCAGCCGCGGCGCTCGGTGATGTCTTCGACGTACGCCCGGAAGAGGGCAGGCAACCGGTCGAGCACGACGTCGTCGTAGGTGTAGCTGACGGTGAGGGTGTGGACCGCAGGCCGCCCGTCACAGGCGGACGAGGCCCACCAGACGCCGGGACCCGCCCCGCCCCCGGCGGTGCCCGCTTTGACGTACTCGTAGTCGTCGAGGCCCTCGAAGGCGACCGACTCGGTCTCAGCACCAAAGAACGATGCCGTTCTCATCCACCAGGGCGAGTGCGTGAGCGCCCTGTCCGCGTACTCCCGCTGGGATCCGCTCAAGTGCGGCGCGATCTCGCGCACGCTGGTAGGGCTGGCTGCCAGCAGGCAGGTCTCCGTCGTACTCATGGCTCCGGTGGGTGCCTCCAGCATGCGGTCCGGCAGCCGGCCGCGCCGGGATTCGTCAAGGTGTCTGCCGTACCAGGCGCAGGAGGCGTTCGCGGCCTTCGGAGCGCGGAGTTCTCGCTCGGGTGTCTTCAATTGCATTGAAATTCGCGAGAGTTGAGAGTCACATTTCAGCCTGCTGGCGGCCTGCGCCGCGGAACCGCGAGCCAGCTCGGCGAGAATTCTGCGGTCCTCGTCCGATACGTCGTCGTAATCGGCCCTGGCCGTAACCTGCAAGGAAGCGGGATTCCCGGATGCGCAGTCGGCCCGGACCGTTACGGAATCGTCGCTGTAATGGCCGAGTGCCCCGTCGCCCAAGGGACGGGGCTCGGCGTGGTCGGCCCGGCGGGTCACGTCGTCGGGGCGGAATTCCCGGTCTTCACGGTGGCCGAACGGTTCGAGCCACGTCTCGTCACCCACTACGTTCATGGGCGCGTCGTCGGCGGAGGTACGGACGATGAGTGAGAAGAGACCATCGGACTTGCCCGGCCCTGGCACCCGGTAGATCTGACACGAGCCCGGCAGCGCATCGAGCCGGAGCTCGTCGTTGTCACCACTTCCCGGCCTGGCCCTGACGACCCCGCCCCGCAGGTCCATCGCCGCCTCGGCGTCCACGATCCCGGCACAGGCCTCGGCAACCTGGTCCTCGCTCGTGGCCCTGTCCCGCACATCCGTGTAGGTGAGCCAGTACGCCCACAGGCTCGCCCCGATCCCGAGCGCCGCGGCGATGCAGAGCAGCTTGTTGCGCCTGTCGCGCCAGGGCCCGGGCACGGGCGGCAACCGGGGCAGCCATCGCGGCCGCCGCACCGGCGGCACGCCTTCGGGCAGCCGCGTGCCCGCCCTATCCTCACCATGGTGGCTCATGCAACCCCCGTGCGCCCTTCATGCCCCGCTAACAGTTCCAGAAGCTATCAGCCGCCCCACACACCACGGCAGCCCCGCCAACCACATGGATAGTGCTGCGGGTCCCCCGGTTCCCGGCCGGTCAGCCGACCGCGGTGCCTCGGGAGCCCCTGTGGCGTGCTGGTGAGCGCGAGACCGTGCAGTCGACGTAGGGGGCTGGCGATTCATGGGCACAAGGGTGGGCATCTCCCGTGCATGCCCACCCTGTCTCGTATCGCCCTCCGCCTACATGAAGTTGGCAGCGGCCCTCTTGTCTCCCGCCTGGTACGCGGGGGCTGCGTCCTGGACCGCTCGCGAGATCTGCAGGAGCGAGGTGTGGATAGCCCTGGCTTCCTTGTCCCATTCGGCCTGGGCGGCGTTGTACGCCTCCCTGGCCTCGCCGGCCCAGAGCTCGGACACCTCAGCGATCTTCGCCTTGATGGCTCCGAGACTCTGGTCGAGCTTGTCTGCCTGGCTCTTGATGTCCCCGGCCGCGCTGTCGAGTGCGGCGTACGTGACGATCATCGTGCCGTCGTTCTGTGCCATGAGTCCTCCAACTACTTGTCATGTGCGGCGTGATGCCGAATACGAGGTACTGGCGCCACGTGTGTCAGTACTTGCTGAGGTTCGAAGATGCCCTCTCCGCACCAGAGTCGCCCGCGTAGCCCTCGGCCACGTCGATACCCTTCAGGGCCGCCTCGACCTCGTCCTCTGTGGTCCCGGAGATGGTGCGGGCGGCCGCGATCGCTTCCTGGAACTTCAGCAGCAGCTTGCCGATCCGCACCATGTTGTTGTTGATCTGCGTCTGCTTCACGTTGAACGCGCCGGCGCCGATGCCCTGCCACTGGCCTTCAAGGCTGTCAATCGTTGCCTGGAGCCTTTGCAGTTGACCCTTGACGCTGTCAAAATTGGTGGACAGTTCGCCTTGCAACTTGCCAAGGGAAACGCCATTTACCTTCTGGACTGCCATGCGGTGGTATTCCTCTCTAGGGGTACTCGGTGGGCCTGCTGCGTCCCACCGGTCACCGGACGGTGACAAATACGGGCGCGCGGGCGGGTCAGCTGTTTCGGCGCTTGCGGACTACGGCAAAGGCGCCGCCCGCGAGGATCGCCGCAGCTGCTGCCGCGCCGATAATCAGGCCCAACTGGCCGTCGTCCTCGGCCTTCTCACTGGACCCTGCCACGACGGCGTCGCCACCGGGCTTGGCCTTCCGGGCCTGTGACGAAGCTGGTGCCGAGGGTTTGGGCGAGCCTGAAGGGATGGGCATCACCTCGTCGGCGAGGAGCTTGGCGTCGGGAGCGCCGGGGTTGCCCTTGCCATCAATGATGACCTTGCGCGGGCGGATCAGTCCGTGTCCGAGGTACGTGCTGCGGGTGCCCGTCTTCCAGCTGCGGCCGGCGGTGTCGAACAGAACACGGAGTACCTGGTTCGCGGTCCATTCCGGGTGGGCGGACCAGATCAGGGCGGCAGAGGCCGAAGCGATGGCGGTGGCGGCCGTAGAACCGCCACCATCGTCGCAATAGCTCTGGAACTTCGCGTCGCACCACCGTGGGAGGCCCACTCCCGGAGCGGCAATGTCCACGAATTTTCCGTGTTGAGAGTAATCAGCCGCACGGCCATCTCGACGACTCGGGACAACGCTGACGACTTCTGGATACGCGGCCGGGTACTGCACCTTGTTCCCCATCTTGGCGTTGTCGCCCGTGCCCGCGATCAACAGCTTGCCCTTGCGTACGGCATATTCCATCGCTGCCTGTTCCCCGAACATGTTCAGGCCGATGGCATATTGGTTCCCGACCGAAATATTGATGATCTGGGCGTCGCTGTCAGCCGCAGCCCGGATGGCACGGTCCAGGGGGTCGTTGATTTGCGGTACCGCATCGTGCTTAAGGAGCGGGATCCGCACAGGGATGATCTTCGCACCAGGTGCCAGACCTCGCAGGCCACCGCCACTCCCCGTACCGGCAATCAACTCCGCCGTGGTGGTCCCTTGGCCGTCGTAGTCGTCTGTCGATCCACCCGCCGCTTCCTCAGTGGCGTTCACGCCCTTCAGGACCTGGCCCTTCAGCGAAGGGGTGGAGGGATTGACGCCGGAATCGATGACAGCGACCTTGATGCCTTCGCCGGTGGTGGTCTTCCACATCTCCTCGGCGCGCATTCCTTCCAGGTACCACTGCTTCGTCTGCGCATCCGCAGCAAGGGCAGCCGGGGCCAAGCCGACGATGCCCATGCTCCAAGCGCCGACCGCAGCCAACGTGCAGACCAGTCCTCGCCGCAAAAAGCGAGGTGACCTCCCGTTCCTGGCCTGGCTCATTCGTGCCGTCATCCTGGCTTCCGAACCTTCCGTGCTCATTCGATCACCGGGGGCACGGTGCCACGCCGACGGGCGGCCCATGTCTCTTCGTCTTCCGTGAGGTAGTCAGGACGCGATGATCTGGTGCGCTCCTGTTCCTCGTTCTCGGTCTGCCTTTGGCCCGCGGGGCCACGCACAAGGCCGGCGCCCCCCTGGTTGAAGCCGCCGACACCAGGTCGTGACCCTGGGGCGCTGCCGCGAGGCGTGCCGACGACTCCGTTCGAGCTGGCCGTGCCGCGCCCGCCCGGCCCGGATGCGCCGTTCGCAGGGTGCGCTCCAATGACACCCTGCTGAGCGGCCCTTCCTGCGGTACGTCCCGACGCTGTCGCCTCACCTCCGATGACGGTTCCGCGCGGGATTCGAGGTGAGGATGAGCCTGCGGCGGCTCGCTGCGGGTTGCCGCCCACGATGCCATTCGCACTGCCCGCCGCTCGGGGAGCGGCCGAACCACCCGTGCCCGCACGGCCAGCCATGGGCTGGCCTGCCGCACCGGATCGACCGGCTGCGGGAGTGTGGCCTGCTGAGCCGACCGGACCTGCTGCGCCGGCGCGACCCATCGCTGCCGGGCCACTGCTGACAGCCCCCGGCCGCCCCGCTCCTCCTGCACGTACGGCTGCTGCAGAGCCGCCCCCAGCCGCCCCCTGCCGCCCCACTATCCCAGCGTTCTGCCCCGCTGCCCTCGGCCTGTCGGTCGCACCGGCCGCGCGCGCTGCGCCGCTTTTCACAGGGTTCACAAAGCCGCCAGCCATGATGGGAGGAGTCGTCCCGCCCGCAGGGCTTGTTGTTCCCGTGGCGGAGGAAACCGGCGGCGTGCTAAGGCTGGTGGTAGGCGCAGGCGGCGCGGCGACACTGTCGATCTCCATCGACGGGCTCCGATCCGGAACGGGCGTGACCGCGCCGGGCGCTACCGTGCCGATGGCTTCAGCCCTGGCCGTGCCACCCGTGCCGCTGGAATCCGCGTGGTTCGACACAGCCACCGACTGCGGCGCGGTAACTCCGGACAAGTCGGGGCTCGCCGGAGTGGAACCAGGGGTCGGTCCGGGTCCGGCCGACCCGCTCGGCGGGGGCACACTCGCCTTCAGCGTCCTATGGAACTTCGGCGGTTCCTGCGTCTCCAGCGTCTGTGCGGAGACCGCGTAGAACGACGCCAGGCGGTTCATCTGGTTGATGGCCTCCTGGCGGTCCTTCTCCACCTTCACGGCCGCGTCGTATTCCGGATTGCCCTCGATACGCGCCGGAGTCTCAATGTCCTCGACGCTCTTCTTGGCCAGCCGGCCATCGCGCGGCGGCATGGACTTGTGAACGGACGCCAGCCCCGTACCCGCGACCGTGATCTGTGTCCCGGCGGCGTCCGCGAACGTACCCAGACTCCTGGCGTGCTCGGCGAGCTCCCTGCCGAATGAACGGAACTCGTTGCCGGACTCACCCTTCCACTCGACCTTGTCGATGTAGTCCTGGAGTTCCCGCGCGGCGTCTTTGAGCGCGTCTCTGGCTTTCCAGAGAGCGGTGCCAGCGCTCTCCATATCCGCCGGGTTGGCGGTTTCCACCAGGTCGATCATCGCGTTGAGCTCGTGGGCCTCGAAGCTGGTCCTGGCGAAGAGCCCTGGACCGCGGCCACCGAATCCGAGGATGTCCATCATCGACGTGACCTGCTGATGGGCATCAGTCACGCCTAGCTGGGATCGGACCCGTACCTGGTCCTGCTCGTGTTGCGCCTTGGGCGGGAGTTCCGGAGGGCTCGTTTCACTCATCGGTCACAACCCGTGCTTGTCGTTCGTGTCATCGAAGTCCTCCGACTTAGCCTTGGCGCTCTTCTCCCACTCCCGCTGCACGTCCTGCTCCGCCTTGATACGTGTCCGAATAGCCGCATACCGTCGCCGCACCTCCTCCTCCACGTTGTCGAATCCGACCTCCGCGGCGTGCACGCCGATACTCAGCATCTCGATCTGGGCGCCAAGCGTCTTGGAGAGCGAAACGAGCTCCTCGTGGACCCGGTTGTACTGGCCGAAGAGCGACTCCGCCTCGTCGAACTTCGCGTTCAGACCGCTGAAGGAAGCCCGGGAAACTCTCTGCTCGGCGACCCTGGCGCTGCTGCCCGCGCCGCCTTCGAAGTCCGCCAGCAACGCGTTCACCCGCGTCTGGAATCGCTTCAGCGCGTCAACTCCGCGCTCAAGGTCGGTCAACGTCGCTCCCCCGCCACTGAGTTGCGGGCGCGACTACCTGCATCGGTCACGATGACCGCCCTCCCCGTTTGCACAGTCCCCGTTTATTGCGATCGCAGTGACGCGAACGCCACCGATCACATCCAAGTCACTCTAGCCACTGGTTACGACACGTCCAACTGCCATAACGCTCAGCTGACTTAGCGATGGGGTGAGCTCAGACGCCGCCACCCCCGAGGATCCCCCGCTTCCGCCGTCGCGCGTCGCGCAGAACGACCGCCGCACCCGCGATCGTGGCAACCACCACGCCGCCGCCCACGAGCACATAATTGGCGAGGCGTGCGTCGCGTTCCTCCGGCGTCTCGCCCAGGTGGAGTTCGGCCGGGTTGGGTGCCTGGGGCCTGGTCATGCCCTCGTCGGCGACCGGTTGGTCGATGGGCTTGTCGTCCTCGGTCAGCGCCCGTACCGGGTCGGCGACGCCCCAGCCCACCAGGCGGTCGTGGCCTGCGACCGACCGTTCCGCGGTCTGCTGGATCTGGGCAACGATCTGCTCTTGCGACCAATCCTTGTGCTTGCTCTTGACAAGGGCCGCGATGCCAGCGACGTACGGGGCGGAGAAGCTGGTGCCGTTGTCGGCGCAGTGGCCGCCCCCGGGGACCGTGGAGACCATGTCGACACCAGGGGCTGAGACGCCAACGAACTCGCCGGACTGGGAGAAGGGCGCACGTTCGTTGTTCCGGTCGGACGAGGCCACCGCCAGGACACCCTCGTACGAGGCCGGATAGGTCTCCTTGACGTTGCCGCCCAAGCCGTCATTGCCCGCCGAGGCTACGATCACGATCTCTTCGGCCAGGGCCGCGTCCACCGCCTGCTTCAGCACCGGCGTAGGCTTCACGGCGTTGGCCGTGTCCTGGGAGATGTTGATGACATCGGCGTCGGCCTGGATCGCGTAGCTGATGGCCGCGGCAAGGGTCCCGGCGGTGCCGTTCCCCTCTGCGTCGTTCTGCTGGACGGGAATGATCACGGCATCCGGGGCAAGGCCCACGAAACCGGTGCCCTTCGCGGGGCGGGCCGCGATGATGCCGGCGACCTTCGTGCCATGACCCACCGTGTCCGTCGTGCCGTCCTCCCTGCCGCGCTCGATCTTGGTGCCATTCTCGTCCTTGAGGCCCTTGGGCAGCAGGTTCCGGCCGCTCCTGACGTCCACCGCGCGGGTGAGTTGGGGGTTCTTCACGTCTACGCCGGTGTCGATGACCGCAACCCGTACCCCCTTGCCGGTGGACTGCATCCACAGCTCGTCGAGCAGTACGCGCTGTAGAGCCCAGGGGCGGCCCTCGTACTTCTTCCCGGGGAACGTGCACTGATCGGTCGTGTCCGCCGCCGTCGCGGACGGCGCGGGCAGGACGACGAGAGTGAGCACAGTGGTGGCGGCGATGCTGAAGAGGCGGCCGTACGTGTACGTCATGTCTGCCTCCCCCTCAAGAGCCCTGCGGTTGACGGGCGGCACCGGTCGACAGGCGTGGTCCGGTCGGCAGGAACGAGGACCAGGCGGCAGGGATCGGCGCCGGGCTGACGCCCTTGTAGCCGAGCCGGCCCTGGGCCTGCTGTGCCTCTTGCTGCCGCGCCTGCTTCTCCTCCTTCGTACCGGAGGAGCCGATGCCGGAATCGTTCGTCGCGCTGTCGCCGTTGGACTGCATGGCGTAGCGAAGGCCGGTGTCGGTGACCAGGAAGACGAAGCCCGAGTCGGTTCTGGAGCCCTTGAACTGCCGGAACAGCTGGCCTGATCCGGGGGTGACGTAGGCGCTGGTCGAGCCGGTGGGCAGTGCGGCGGGGAAATCGGTGCCCGCCCAGGTGGTCAGGGTGGTGGACCCCTTGTCCTCGTCCACCTTGCGCAGGACGTTGCACACCGTGTTGCGGCTTCCCTCTGCCGTGCTCGCCGAGTTGACGGGCCTGGGGGCGCTCCGGGGCCAGTCTTTACTGGCTCCGAACGCATTGCCGGGCTGGAAGGTGGCGGCGCTGACGGACTTCGCGTGGCCGGCCTGGCCGAGGTCGACCAGGTCCCTGCTGTTGAGCAGAAGCTTCGCGGTGAAGTCCGAGACCGGCGCGACACGGCCCGGCAGGACAACATACTGCTGGCTCCCTGTGCCGTCAGTCGCGGTGAGGACCATGCCCACCCTGTTCGTCCCGGGGTCCAGGTCGCCGGGGGCAGCCGCGTCGGCGCCAGGAGCTCCGGAGATCTTGGGGAAGGTGATGGCGTCCCCCTTGTGCAGGGTGTCCAGCCACGCGGCGGACACCCGCTGGGGTTCGCGGCCCTGGCCTACGAGCTGGCGCAGCAGCAGCTCGTCCTTCTGGACGGCGTATGCCTTGCCCTGGGCGTCCACGACGTACCGGGTGCGGTCAGGCCCCTGCACGTACATCAGCTCACCGCCACGCAGGCGGCCTGCGCCCTCGGTCTTCTTCTGCTCGCGCTCAGCGAGGACAAATGCCGCTTTCTGGATGGCCCTGCCGCCTTCGCCGGGCCGCTCACAGGCCGCCCAGCGCTTCGCGGCGCCGGCTTCCTTGGCGTCGGGCAGCCGGTCGGGGGCGTACGGAATGCCGAGGGTGGCACCGTGCGGGATCTTGCCGTTGTCGAGTACCGACTCGTCGACGTTGATGACCTTGCCCTTGTCCGGGTCAAGGAGCAGCTTGGCGGACGACATGTTCAGCACCGGGTGGAGCTGCGTCTTGCCGCCGGTCTTCAACACCACGTACCTGGTGGTTGATTTGCTGGCGATAATGACGTTCTCGCCAGGCGCGTTCCAGTTCTTGGGGGCGACCGGCTTGAACATCCCCCAAGCCCCGAAGACCGCCAGGACCACCACCGCGACGATCACTCCGGGTACCACCGCACGCAGCGGACGTGGCGCACTCTCCTCCGATCCGGTCGCATTCGGCTGCAAGAACTGTGCGATCAGCCTCCGTTTCGCGAAGGTATACGCATTGAGCTCGTCCCGTCGTGAAGCCATCTGCCCGCTGTCCCTCTCCCCCACTGGGCGGCCGTACTCCCGTCAACACCGGGAGGGCCTGCCGACATGCGCAACCTCCCACTATGCCTGCCGGTGAGTGCCTCTCACTGCTCAGGTGGGAGATCGCCCGGCCAACACCCCACGCCAGGCACCCAAGGCCGCGCTCAGGGTTGCCAGGCGTTGGAGCAGCGAGCGGACGGCCGGGTCGACGCCCTTGCGGGCGGCTTCGACGAGGTGACCGACGATTCCGCGCGTCACGGTCGCCACGGAGTATCGACTTTGGTGTTCAAACCTCCGGCTATCCGCCAGGGGACGCCAAGGCAGCGATGGGAAGCTGCGGGCGATAGCCCTCCTCGGCCAGCCAGGCCCTGGCCCGGCCGCGCTGTCGCTCATCGCTGAGCCGGCAATACCGGTGCCAGGCGCGCTCGTCACGGGCGAGGACGTCCTTGAACCGCCGGAAGGCGCCCCGCCCACTGATGGCGATCCGCAGCCGGTCGACGAGGGCGGCGTCGGCCCAGCCCTTCGATGAACAGCTCCATGTCCCGGTAGCCGGCACGCGAGCCCAGAGCCGGCACACACAGCCATCGCTCGGGCCCCTCCGCCTCCTCGGCCTCGGACCCCGCATCCAGTTTCTCGGTGAACGCCGGCCGGCACTCCCCTGTGGACAGATCGAGCCGACCACCGGACCCCGTCGGATCGCCTTCCAACAGCATGGCGAGCATCTCCAGATCGACTGCCAGCGGGCGCAGGAGGGGGATCGCCGCCGCGTGTCCCGTAGCCGTGCGCAACCAGTCCACCAGCTCCTCGTCGCCCCGGAAGCCGCGCTCCCTTGAGTACGCCGAGAAACGAGGCCGCCATCGCCGGCCAGTTGCAGCACCTCGCGTGCGGGGCCACGGCGCAACGCGGCGAGCAGTGCCGCCCAGTCCCGCGCGTGGAGCGCGCCGCGCACGGCCCGCAGCCCGTCCTCGTCCCATTCCTCGGCCACGCCCCGACGGTAGCGCGCGCCACCGAGGACGTACGACGCCGAGGGCCACCGGTCTCCCTGCTCCGTGCCAGCGCCGGCGCCACGCGCGCCTGCGGGAGTGGGCAGTGCGGCCCTGGTCAGCGGTGCCGCTTTCGGCCGCTCTTGCCGACGCGGCGCCCGTGCCTCCGGCCGCGGCCGAGGCGGGCCGCCGGAGTACGCAGTGCCCGGGCCGCCAGCTGCCTGAGTTCTTCGAGCCCCGCCCGGTCCGGGTGCGCGGAGTTCAGCGCGGCGGCGACCGCGTCCCTGGCCTCGGGGCCCTGGGCGCGCAGCGCCTCCTCGGCGCCGTCCCCGCCGCCCGCCAGCTCCATGAGCTGGAGCAGGCTCTCGGCGAGCACCAGCAGATGCTCCGCATCGGTCATGTCCTCGGGGGACAGCAGTTCACGGTGCGCCAGCGCGTTCAGCGCGAGCGGCGCCAGCCGGGCATCGCCGCGCAGCGCGCGCAGCAGCCGTTCGCCCTCGTCGTCCGGCAACGCTGTCAGAAGTACGTCGAGCATCGCCTGCGCCCGGGTGCGGAGCACCATAGTCCGTACAGCGTCAGTGAGTTGCCCCAACGCGGCATCCCAGTCACCGCGGGCCGACATCCAGCCGGCCAACTCCTCACGGGCGGCATCCGGGTCATAGTCCTCGGCCAGCACCCCCAGCAGGCCGGCCGCCGGCGCCTGGGCCAGTTCGCCGACCAGCGGCGCGTCCCGGCCAGCCGCCAGCAGGCGCTGCCGTACGGCCCGGGTACCGAGTTCGGTGAGACGGATGAGTTCGATCGGCCCGGCAGTCAGCTCCTCGCGCCGGGCGCGGGCGCGCTCCTGCGCCGCCGCGTCCTCCGGCGCTCCCGCGATGCCCAGCAGCTCCGCGAGCTCCGGCGGCATGTCCGCGGGCAGCTCGTCTCCGGCCCCGGAGAGGTCGACGTCGAGGAACACCGAATCGGCCGTACCCCTGTCACGCTCGATCGCGCCCAGGTCCACCAGCACGTCAAGCACCGTGCGCAGATCCCGGTCGGCGTGCTCGAACCACATCCTGTGCTGGAGGTCCGCCCCGCCGTCGAACTGGAACCGAGCACGGTAGGCCAGGTGCACGGAGTCTCGCAGATGCGGCCAGGGCATTGAGTGCGGCAGGCTGTAGAGCGTGTTCAGCACATCCTCCAGCACCCCCTCGTAGACATCGAACAGCATCGACTCGACGTGCCACCCACTGCGCGCCCCGATCAGTGCCTGCCGCAGCTCGAAGCACGCGTCGAAGGCACGCAGCCACAGCTGAAACGGGTCGGCGAGCACCGGCCGGGCCTTGGCCACCGCATACAGCCGTCCCTTGGCCACCCGGACCAGCCGCGCCTTCTTCGCCCACTCCACCAGCAGCCCCAACCGCGGCAGGTCGGCCGAAGAGCGCACGCCTTCAACCTTGTCGCCAGTGCCCAGTACATCCACCAGCTCTCGCGCGTCGGCGATCCGCAGCCGACCCGCCGCCGTCACCGCACGACCGTCGCGCCCCACCCACTCGGCGAGCCCGCGCAACTGCGCCACGACCGCGGACTCCTCAGCCCGTCGGCGCAGTTCGTCGTCCGGGGGCAACATCACGGGCAGTTGCGGCTCGGCCCGGACCACGCCGGCCAGTACACGGCCGGTCAGCCGCCGTTCCATGACCCCTCCAAGGGCCTCTTCGTCGTAGGCGACCTCCCCGCGCTGCGCCCGCTCCGCGAACTGTTGCAACGCCGCCCCGTCCAGGACGTCCACGCCCTGCTCGGCAGCGGTCATCGCCCAGAACTTCGCCAAACCCCATCGGGTGCGGTCCGCCATCGCCGCCGGATACTCCTCCGCAGCCACATCGACCGCGGCAAGGGATTGCTCAAGTGCGGGACCGCGCGGATCCGCCAACTGCGCGGCATGCAGAAAACGCAGCAGCGTACGCAATGTGCCCGGCGCATCGCCGTGTTCCTCCCCGGGAAGTTCGGTGACCTGCTCCGGCAACCAGGACAGCAGCAGCTCCTCCACATGCCTCGGCTCCCACAGCCCCAGCCGACCGTCGGCAGTCGCCCGGTGCCGGTACTCCAGCGCCGCCTCAGCCAGGAAACCGTCCACCGGCAGCCCCCGCTCCCCGGCCCAACGAACCAGCCGGTCGACCAGCAACCCGCACCCCGCCTCGAACTCCTCCTCAGCCCCGGCTTCGAACCGCATCCGCATGAACCCGCCCGCCCAACCTGTCCGCAACACTGCTTGCCTCGCCACGTTATCGCCGAAGAGCGGCTCACGACTCAACCAAGGATGAGCGGCCCGCTACCCCATGGGCAGCACGCAGTGGTAGTTGCCCTCGCCGACCATGGAATCGAGGGTCGCCGGACGACGGACAGGGCATCGTCGTAAGGGCCCGCGACATAAAACGACACGCCGCCCCGACCGAAGTCGATCGCCACCGGCCCTACGGGCACTTTGGCCTTCGGCACTGCCCTACCGCACACCATCCACCCGGGCACGTAGTTGTCGGGTGGCCACAACGATGGAGCCCACCCGAGCCTCCGCCAACGACCCCTCAGCCCCACTCTCCCGTGCCGCGCCCACCGTACGCATTCGTGGGGCCGCTACAGCCTCGGGCAGGTGCGCACGCTGGTGGCCGCGTATCGGCCGAGGAAACTCGTGTACCAGGCGGCTGTCGCGCTGTCCGCCTCGTTCGCCGCCGCGTGGCCGACGCCGTCCCTACAGGTCCCGCCCGGGGGCCGCAGAGGTCTACCCCGGGCGGCTGCCCCCCCCCCCCCCCCCCCGAAGAGGCGCATTGTACGCACCTATTGCCGACAGGAAGTCACCCTTCAGAGTGAAACCGCCCGAACGGGAGGGCCCACCTCGACCCCGTCCGCCAGCGCGACTACGCCGACAGGCAAAGGACTTCAACTCCACGAAGGAGCACACGGCATGGCCATCACGCCTATCCATCACAGCGGCGCCACCACGAACCTCACCACTATCCCCTCCCAGCTCGCCAGCGGCTCCGGGGAGAGCCTCAAATCCAGTCGGCTGAGCGCAACCGAGTGCGTCAGCGGCAGCGTGGCCGACGACGCCCAGCAGCACGCGGACGACGACGCTCAGTACCTCCCGGAGCTGGTCCGTGAATGCGAGCGCCTGGGCTTCGACCTGCAGCTGACCAACGACCCGGCCGTGGACCTGCCCGAAATAAAGGTCATCAACGGCCGCCGCGCCGTCATCGCACGGGCCGACGAAATCGGCGTGGCCCGCGACGATGTCCGCCCGATCGGCCGCTGCTTCGAGTGCGACAGCGAACTGGACGACACCGCAGTCCTGCACTTCCCCGCCGACGCCCTCCTCAGTTTCCAGGCCTGCAAGGACATGACCGGCGCGGACATCAGGACCTGCCGCCCGTGCGTGGAGGCATCCCGTCTCCCGCTCACCGCCGCCCAGCGCGGTCCCGAGTGGATGCTGCGCTATGGCTGCACCCCGTGGTGCGTCAACGACCACGCCGAGCCGGTCGCCGCCGAGTGGCACAGCGCCCTCCCGGTCGAGACCAGGCTGCGGGACGCTGCCGTCGACTCCAGTGGGTACGGCGCCAACGGTGACAGCCTGCCGTGGCTGTCTGCCCAGGTCGTCGTCACTAACGACAAGCCGCACGCTTACGGCCGCCGCACGCAGGTGTGGCTGGGCTATGGCGTCCACATGGGCGAGTTGACCCCTGCCGAGGCTCGGGAGGCCCTGGAGGCGATGCGCGGCTTCGTCCGCCGGTTGGAGCACGTGGTCAAGCAAGCGGAGGAGATCGCACGGGACGACTTCGACGGCGACCCCGAGATCGCGCGTCTCGACCGCGAGGCGGAGGACCGCCGGATCCGGGCGATCGCGACTGCGCGGAACGGCGCGGCGTAGCTGCACCCCACCAGACGGCCCCGAGGTCGGCGACGCTACCGCCGGTCCGGGGCCCGGATCTGGGTTTAGAGACCGCCGACATGAAACGCCAGCCCCAGCCCTTGACACGCCGACCGTCACAACACTGCAGAAGCAGAACTACCGCCCACCAGAAAACCGCAGGTCACAGGCCGGGGTCACCGAATTTCAATGCGCACCCCTTGCGCTCCCCTCCCTTGAGGGTCACCGCACAAACTGACCAACCATCAGAAGGTCGACACAAAACACCAGGTCAGAACGGGTCTGACCTGGTGCTGAATGGAGCCGCCTTCGGGATTCGAACCCGAGACCTACGCATTACGAGACCGTGAGCGTTCGTGTTGCGTAGTGCCTGGTCGTGCTGGTGAGTGACGTTCTGCCTGATCAGAGCACGTGCGGCCGGTTGGTCTGTGCCACCTTGTATTACGTCGCCCAAAGGCGTCCGGCCACCGACTGGCCACCGGAGGGGTCACCGCTGACGACAAGAAGAGATGCCACGCGGGTTGTGGGTCTCCCACAGTGCCTCCTGCGGCCGAGCCCCACTCCCTGCAGAGTCACCCCCAAGGCAACGCTCCCACCGTAGCCGGTACGGACCTCCACGTTGGGGAGTGGTCACCGCCCGCAGGTTCGCGCCGCCGGCTGACGAATTCCGTTGCTGGGGGCTCTGCTCGAACGAGTTCTCGCGACCCTGGCTCAGGTGAGGGATTCCTCCTCCAGTTCCCGACCGGAGACACCCGTGGTGCCTGTGCTCGCCCCCCGGCCTCACCCCTGAACGGCAGAGCGTTCTCGGCTGGCTGGTACCGGCTACCAAACGAACGGCGGTGCTGGTCGTAGGCCGAGAGCGTGGCGCCGGTACCGGCCCCTGCACCAGGTAAGCGAACATGACCTTATCCGTGCATCAGTTGTGCTGGCGTTATGGGGACACGGTAGTGCCAGAGGCAGCGGTCAGGGCCTATTACGTAAGGCCGACCGACAGCACCGCCTCCGGGAGCGGTTGAGAGTCGTCAACATGCTCGGCGCCTCGGTATATGCAAGCCCCTCACCCTGCGGCAAGCGGGTCATCGCAGTGATCACGTGGCCCACCAGCTGAATCGGTTGCCGAGGCAGGGTCCGCCCTGCCGACGTCGGTCCCCGGACCGTCCGCTCACACCAGGCAAGCACAGCTCTACGGACCTGGCCTCGCGAGCAATCCGCCCCGTCACTCGCAACGAATAGGGCATAGATGGGCAAACGTCCACACGTGACACCGGCGCCGCGTCGGTGAACCTTCCCCGGAAGGCAATGCATCGAGATGACACTCAAGCACTCCACCCACCTCATCGCCCTCGCGGCTCTGCCGGCGGCCTTCACCCTCGCTCTGGCGACCCCGGGCCTGGCCCAGGACGGCGGGGGCAACGGCGGCTCCCACGGCCGGAACTATCGGATCGATCTGGGGCCGCTGAACGACTCAGGTGCCAGTGGCACCGCGCAGCTCAGCCTGCAGGGCCGACAGCTCACGGTAAAGATCGACGCCCAAGGGCTGGTCCCCGGTCAGCCACACGCCCAGCACATCCACGGCTCCACCGACGGGCATAACCACTTCTGCCCCGACAAGAGCGCGGACAAGAACGGCGACGGCGTCGTCACCACTACTGAGGGCCTGCCTGCGTACGGAGACATCAACATCTCCCTGACTACCAAGGGCGACACGTCCAAGGCCAGCGGGCTGGCCGTCGACCGGATGCCGGTCGCGGACAAGAACGGCAAGCTGTCCTACTCGCGCACGATCACCGTCTCCCAGGCCGTGGCCGACCGCCTCACTGACCTGCACATCGTGCAGCACGGGATCGATCCGAACGGCAACAAGATGTACGACTTCAGCAAGGGCAAGAGCGATCTCGACCCCAAGCTCCCCCAGGAAGCCACCGCACCCGCCGACTGCGGCATGATTCACAGCAGCCACTGACCGCTCCGCGCCTATGGGCAAGGGCTGACCTCAACCGCCAAGGCGAGACGTACGTGAGCATAGAGGGTGTTTGCGCGTGACCGGACGCCGCCTGCGGCGTTGAAAGAGCGGCGCGTGCACACCCACCCCAACGACGGTGCGCCCCAAGATGGCCCCGGCGTCTGCCCGTCGCCGAGGCCATCACCACGCTCGCAGAAGGACGCGCAGTGCGCCCTCTCCTGCGAATGTGACCCCGGCTGGCTGACCGCGCACCAAGATCGTTTTAGAAGCCAGGGGGCGGAGGCCAGCCTCCTTCACGCGCCCCGAGGCGGCGCGAGGACGCTGTTCCCGCTGGAAGCCGAGACTCCCGGCCGGCTGACCCGCCTGCTCGGGGCCTCAGCGTCCTCATCCCCTACCACGCCGACGCAGAGGCGCCGCCCTCAGCACCGACGCGGCGGAGGGAAACAGGACAGTGACACCGTAGGCGGTCTCGGCAACGCGACGGCGTCTCCAGCCGATGGTCACGGAGTGGTGCGCGCCGGGTGCAAGCGCGGGCGTCGTCGTCAGAGAAGGGGCATCTGGGGCTGGAGCGCTGGCAGCTGGCGGATGGGGGGTTGTCCGCGGGAGCGGCTCTGTTCGTAGGAGCGGTGATGGCTTACTGGCCCGTGTCCCGCCACGACTGATCGCCCTGATCATGGCCTTCGGCAGCGGCGTGCCGGTCGACCCTGTAGTCCCGTTCATGGAGGACCCGGCGGTCGACGGCGGCACTCTGAGCTGAACGCGGACTTGGAAGCATGCATCATTGATCGCCGGGGTGCTGTTGCCAAGAACTGTGATCCTGCCGGTCATCAGTGGCCGGTATATGTACCGTGCCGGCACATGCTGCTGACCGGCTCGAACAGGCGACTGGCGCCACGACGCGCTCGGGCCCTCTACCGCTGGGACATTCGCCGCCCCCTCGATGGCGTACTGGCGGACGTCCCCAGCTGCCCAGCGCCGGACGCGGATCTGCAGGCCCAGGCGCTGAGGGTACGGCAGGCTCACGGCGCGGACCGCTGTCCACTCCTCAGCACAGGGAAGGCCGTTGACGTCGGGTCATGGTTGTTGTGGCGACGGCACCCGAGACCCGCTGCACTGCTCACGCTCGCGCGGTTGCGGATGGGGGCGGCTCCCGTCCGAGCGGTATTTCCTTCTTCAACTGGTGCGTAGAGGCATGCGCCGTCCGAGCATCGCCGCTGCTGCGGGAGGCACGGGGCGCAGCTGACTGAGGGGTCATTGCAATCTTTTCGAGTGGTGGGCCAATCCGCACAGCAGTCAGTTCCGAATGAGGGGCGTGAGGATCTCCCGTACGAACCTGACCCGTGGCGCGCTCGCCGCTCTCAGCGGCCTGCTCTCCGGCTACGCCGCACTCGCCGTAGCTGAGCTCGCCTCCGCGGCGGTCCGGCCCGAAGCCGGGCCGATCACCGCCGTAGGTGGTGCGGCGATCGACCGCACCCCGGCGCCGGTGAAAGACTGGGCCATCCGGAACTTCGGGGAGAGCGACAAGCTCGTACTGCAGCTGGGCATCCTCGCCACGCTCGCCGCCCTTGGGCTCGTGCTGGGCCTGGTGGCGCTGCGTTATCGGCGTATCGGTGCTGCCGGTGTGCTGGGGTTCGGTGTGGTGGGTGCCGCCGCCGCGATCAGCCGTCCGGACTCGACCGGCGTCGCGGACGGCATGCCTTCCCTGGTGGGCGCTGTGGTGGGCGCCGTACTGCTCTATGTGCTCATCGGCAGGCTCACCGCCCGGCGTCACGCGCCCGAGCAGGGCCGGGAGAGCGGCTGGGACCGGCGGGGATTCCTGATCGCTGCGACGGCGGCGGCGGCTGCCTCCACCGGTGCGGGCGCTCTGGGCCGGACCCTGAACGGGCGACGCGGCCAAAGCGCGGTGGCTTCGCGTGCCGGGGTGCTGCTGCCCGAGCCCGCCTCACCGGCGGCAGCCATCCCGTCCGGAGCCCAGTTGCGTGTTGCGGGGGTCAGTTCCTTCACGACCCCCAGTAAGACGTTCTACCGGGTCGACACGGCGTTGGTGGTGCCGAAGGTCGATGCCACCACCTGGCGCCTGCGTATCCACGGCAAGGGCGTCCGGCGTCCGCTGACCGTCACCTTCCAGGACTTGCTGGAACGGGAGTTGATCGAGCGGGACATCACGCTGACGTGTGTGTCCAACGAGGTCGGCGGTCCGTATGTGGGCAACGCGCGCTGGATCGGCGTACGGCTGGCGGACCTGCTGCGCGAAGCCGGCGTGAAGCCGCCGTCGCGGGGTGGGCCGGCCGATCAGCTGGTGGCCCGCTCGGTGGACGGTATGACGCTCGGTACGCCGGTCGAGGACGTCATGGACGGGCGCGACGCGATGCTCGCGGTCGGGATGAACGGCGAGCCGCTGTCCTTCGTGCACGGCTTCCCGGTGCGGATGCTCGTTCCCGGCCTGTACGGATATGTCTCGGCCTGCAAGTGGATCGAAGACATCGAACTGACCACGTTCGATGACTACGACCCGTACTGGGTCAAGCGCAAGTGGGCCAAGAAGGCGCCGATCAAGACCCAGTCGCGCATCGACACCCCCAAGCCCTTCGCCAGGCCCAAGGCCGGCACCGTCATGGTCGCCGGCGTCGCATGGGCCCAGCACCGCGGCATCGAAAAGGTGGAAATCCGTGTCGACGACGGCCCCTGGCGGCCGGCCGACCTCGCCGCACAGCACACCGTCGACACCTGGCGCCAATGGTCCTTCCCCTGGAAGGCCACCCCCGGCGGCCACACCCTGACCGTCCGCGCCACCGACCGCACCGGCGAAGTCCAGACCGAGAAGCGAACAGGCACCATCCCCGACGGCGCCAGCGGCTGGCACTCAGTGGTCGTCACCGTCGACTGACCCGCAGGGAGCCGTCCGGCCGCCCGGACCCCATACGCCCCCCTTCCCTTACACACGGTTACAACACAACCACTCAAGGAGAACCCAATGAATAACCTCCGCTTCCGCCGCGCGGCCATCGCCGTCGCCGCCGCAGCAGCACTGCCGCTGGGTCTGGCCGCGTGCTCCGACGGCGGCTCCGACTCCGCGTCGGACAGCTCCCCCACCTCGGGCGCTTCCACGCCGCAGGAGTCGACCCCCACCGCTGATGACACAGCGATGACGGACAAGCCGTTCGGTCCGGGCTGCGCCTCGGTGCCAAAGGACGGCGCGGGCAGCTTCGACGGCATGGCACAGGACCCGGTCGCCACGGCCGCATCGAACAACCCGGCCCTGTCCACCCTGGTCACCGCGGTGAAGAAGGCCGGTCTGGTCGACACCCTCAACAACGCCGAGAACATCACGGTGTTCGCGCCGACCAACGACGCCTTCGCCAAGATCCCGAAGGCCGACCTGGACAAGGTCCTCAACGACAAGGCCATGCTGACCAAGATCCTCACCTACCACGTCGTCGGTGAGAAGCTCACCCCCAAGCAGCTCGAGAACGGCTCCTACGACACGCTCCAGAAGAGCAAGCTGACCACCTCGGGCTCCGGTGAGTCGTACAAGGTCAACGACTCGGCCAACGTCGTCTGCGGCAACGTCCCCACGGCCAACGCCACCGTCTACATCATCGACACCGTCCTGATGCCCAAGTAGCCGCAGGCTCCGGGCCGGCAGGCAACTTCCCGGCCGGCCCGGAGTACCACGGCTTCCCCGCTACCGAAAAGACCGCTGCACAGCCCGCACCAGGGGCTGTGCAGCGGTCTTGCTGTGCGTCAGGACGGCCGACAGCCTGCTCGCGGTACCTCCTGGAGAACGCCGCGTGCGCTGAGCACCGCGTCGTCACCGGCCTGCGCCGCCTTCACGCCGGCCGGCAGCGGCAGCACCCCGAGGATGCCCGCCGTCAGGGCAGCGGTGAGACGGTGCCAGGTGCCCGCGTCGCGCAGCATGGCGTGTCCGCCGCGGGGCATGGCGATGGCGCAGGCATTCGCCCCCGCGCTTCGGGCCCTTCGTACGAAGTCCCAGGAGTCTTGGGCATCGGTGACGCGGTCTTGTTCGTCGTGCAGCACGATGACGTGTTTGTTCCTGAGGTGCGCCACCGGTTCGCTCGGCGGGCACCATGGGGCGAGGGCCACGACCCCGCTCACGTGGGAGTGTTCCGCGACGCGCAGCGCGGCTCGGGCGCCCATGGAGTGTCCGACCAGTACGACCGGCCTGAGCGGGGCGAGCAGCTTCAGCTGGTCGAGTGCCTCGTACGCGTCGTGCACGGGGTCGGTGCGCGATCCGTTCCAGCCGCGGTAGCGGTAGCGCACGGATGCCAGCAGCACATCGTCTTTCCCTGCCGCTCTCAGGATCGCGGTACCGAACGGTCTCATTCGGGCACTTGGCAGATTGAGCAGCGGCGGTGGCGTCAGCGCGTCCGAGCGGCCGCCGTGCAGGAGCAGGACCGATCCCCGCGGTGCGGGCGGGACGGCCCGTGGACGCAGCGCCCGACCGGCGCGGCCTCTCTCGTCGCGGTGCTCTGCGGGCATGGTCATCTCGCGCCTCACTGTTCCTGTCCGGACGGACGGCGGGGCGGACGCGGGAAGAAGCCGCTCGTCCGTTTCACGTACGCGGCGTACCCGGGGCGTCCGGCCATGTGGTTCTCCAGGAGCCGCTTACCGCTGCCCCGGGTGAGGAGGAAGGTCATGACCACGGGTGAGATGAGGGATACGGCTGCGACCTGCCAGTTGCCGCAGGCCATGAGGTACAGGCCCCACCAGACGAGGAAGTCACCGAAGTAGTTGGGATGGCGCGTCCAGCTCCACAGGCCCCGGTCCATGATGCGTCCGCGGTGGGCCGGGTCGGCCTTGAAGCGGGCGAGCTGGAAGTCGCCGACCGCTTCGAAGACGAGGCCGGTCGCGAAGACCACGAGGCCCACAAGGGTGAGCGGTCCGACCGGCTCGGGCGCGTACTGGGCGGCCTGGACCGGCAGGGAGATGAGCCACACCAGTGCGGCTTGCAGCAGGTACACGGCGCGCAGGGCGTACAGCGTCCGGTTGCCGGGCGCCTTGGCCAGCATGCGGTCATAGCGTGGGTCCTCGCCGTGCCCACGTCCCCGCCACGCGATGTGGGCTGCGAGCCGCACCCCCCACACGGCGGTCGCCCCGGTGATCAGCAGTCTTCTTGTGTCGTCGCCGTAGTCCCCGGACAACACGTACGAGGCCACGGCCACGGCGGTGAAGGCCAGACCCCAAGCGACGTCCACAAGCCGGTGCGTTCCCTTGGCGGCGGCCGGGACGAAGACGATGAGCATGACGGCGAGTGCGGCGCCTGCGGCCGCTGCCATGTTGGCGGTGAACTCCGCCCACGGATACCCGCTCATCACGATGCCTCCGGCCCGTATTCCACGTCGATGTCCCCGGCGATGTAAGCCTCGGCGATGCCGAGTTCGTCTGGTCGCCACAGCAGTCGGCGCAGGGCAAAGCGGGAGTGAAGGACGACGACGGGGGCTCCGAGTGGGCCTGCCTCGCTGCCGTCCCAGGCCCGAAGCCGGACCGGCACGGGGCCTGGGAGGTGTCGCCCGAGTAGCGTGACAAGACGGTTCGAGACGGGAGTCATCGGGCTTCTCTCTGCGTTGTCGTGTTTGCGGTCAGCAGCAGTTGACGTACGTCCAGGTAGCGTGCGCGGAAGCCGGCCTCGGAGTACGCCAGGTACAGCTCCCACATGCGGCGGAAGACGGCGTCGAAACCGAGGGCGTCCACGCGCTCAGCTTCCTGCTGGAAGCGCTCGCGCCACAGCCGCAGCGTTTCGGCGTAGTGCTCGCCGTAGCCGTCGTTCGCTGCGATGTGCAGGCCGGCTCGGGCCGATTCCTGCTCGATGGCGGTCATGGAGGGGATGAGCCCGCCGGGGAAGATGTACTTGCTGATCCAGGTGTGTGTCTTACCGGTGGCCAGCATCCGCTCGTGCGGCATCGTGATCGTCTGCAGCGCTATCCGGCCGCCGGGGGCGAGACGCTCTCGAAGCGTCGCGAAGTACACCGGCCAGTAGTCGGCGCCGACCGCCTCGAGCATCTCCACACTGACCACTGCGTCGTACGTGCCGCCGACATGGCGGTAGTCGCACAGCTCCACCGTCACACGATCCGCAACCCCGGCCTCCTGGAGACGGCACTGCGCCAGCCGGCGCTGCTCCGCCGACAGCGTGACCGTCGTGACGCGCGCTCCGCGCGCTGCGGCCCGCAGCGCCAGCTCGCCCCACCCCGTGCCGATTTCCAGCAGTCGTGTCTCGGGGCCAACGCCCGCCAGGTCGAGCAGACGGTCAATCTTGCGGTGCTGAGCCGCGGCGAAAGTCTTGCTGGCCGCGGGGAAGGCGGGGAAGACGGCGGAGGAGTACGTCATGGTCGGATCGAGGAACAAGGCGAACAGGTCGTTGGACAGGTCGTAGTGGCGGCGGATGTTGTCCCGTGCTCCGGCGACTGTGTTGCGTTGAGCAGCAGGCCGTCGTCGTACCCAGAGCCCCCGCAGCCGTCGCAGGGGCCGGGGTACCAGGTCGTCCACATGGGCCGCCAGCACGGTCAGGACGCCGACAAGGTCGTCTGCGTCCCACTCCCCGGCCATGTACGACTCACCGAAACCGACCAGCCCATCGGCCCCGATCCGCTGGAAGAACGCCTGGGGATCCAGGACACGCAGGAGTGGCCCGTTTCCCGTCGGGGCCGTCTTCCCCAGCTGTATACGCAGGGGCAGCCGGGCGAAGGCCTTGCACAGGATCAGGCGGGTGGCGACCGTCCGTGCTCGTGAGCTGCGGGGCAGCCGGGCGACGTCCGGCCACCTGCCGTCATCGGTCGCAGCTCTTTGCCGCGGCACGAGAAGGGCGCGGCTGGTGTTGCGCGTTGTCGGAACTGTCATTTCATGCCTTCTTGTGGCCGGTGGGGAGGGCGGGGCTGTATGGGAAGTCCGCGAAGGATCAGGCGTATGCCGTGCCGGCGGATACCAGCGAAGACCGCTGCCGTGGACCAGGGGCGACGCAGCGCAGCGTTGAGAAGGTGCCGAGCTGTGGCAGGTCGCCGCGTTCCGCGGACGGTGGCGGTGAAGGGGCTGGCTTCACCGCGCCGCAGCTGGACGGTCAGGTCCAGGCGTTCGAGTGGCGCCGGCAGACGCATGCGGTAGCTGCCGTCGACAGGGAAGAACGGCGAGACGTAGAAGTCCTTTGCCACCTCGGCTCTGCCGGCACCGTCCGTCTGCAGCAGGTAGCAGTGGCGCTGCCCATAGGTGTTGTGTACCTCGGCGACGACACAGACAAGGCAACCGGCGCGGTCGTGGCACCAGTACACGGTGATGGGGTTGAAGACATAGCCAAACACCCGCGCGTGCGCCAGCATCAGCACCTGACCACCGTCCAGGCTCACCCCGTTCGCGGCGAGGTAGACATCGAGCCCGGCGCGGATGGACGGCGCTGTACCACCGAAGTGATCACGCGCATCGAAGCGCGCCAGCGGGCGAAGCACGCGGGGCAGTACGGGCATCCGATCCAGGTCGACCAGCCACATGTAGGTACGGTGCCGGAAGCTGTGACGCAAAGGTGCGGTGCGGGCGTGGGAGACGACGCAGTCGTAGAGCGCCGGTGCCGGTGACCGGACCGATGCGCCGGCCGAGGCGCTCACCACCGCACCCCGAGGGCGGCCGCCGCTTCGACGCCCGAACGGCAGCCGTCCTCGTGGAATCCCCAGCCGTGGTACGCCCCGGCGAACGCGGTCACGGTGGTGTTCAGCTGCGGCAGGTGCGGCTGTGCGGCTACCGACTCCGGCGTGTAGACGGGATGCTCGTACACCATGCGAGCCAGCACCTTGGCCGGGTCCACCCTTCCGTCACCGTTGAGGGTGACCACATGGTCGTTCCCGGCTCCCAGGCGTTGCAGGCGGTTCATGTCGTAACTGACATGCACAGCGTCGGCCGGCGCCTCGCAGGACGGCATGAAGTAGTTCCACGACGCCCGCGCCTTCGGGGAGCGGGGCAACAGCGTGGTGTCGGTGTGCAGGATCGTCGGGTTGCGGGAGTAGCGGAACGCTCCCAGAAGCCGTCGCTCGGCCTCCGTGGGGTCCGCCAGAACGCGCAGCGCCTGGTCGGGGTGGACCGCCACCACGACCGCCGCGTAGTTCTCGGCGTCGCCGTTGCCGGTGACCACGCGGGCGCGGTCGGCGAACCGGTGTACTGCGAGCACGGGGGTTGCGGTGCGCACGGCGGTGAGCTGTTTGGCGACCCGGTCCACGTACTCCACGGAGCCGCCGGTCACCGTCTTCCACTGTGGAGAGCCCTTGACCGAGAGCAGGCCGTGGTGCTCCAGGAAACGGAACAAGTAACGGGCGGGATACCGCAGGGCGGTCTCGGGCGCACAGGACCAGACGGCCGAGACGAGCGGGGTGACAAAGTGCGCGATGAAGTAGGAGGAGTAGCCGCCGTCGTCCAGGAACCGGCGCAGGGTGTACGCCGGTTCGCTGCCGGAGGCCAGGACGTGGCGGGCCGCCCGGTGGAACACCGGCACCTCCGCAAGCATCCGGAGGTAACCGCCACGCATCGCATTGCGTCCGGCGAACAGACCCGCGAGGGCACGTGCTCCCGCGTACTCGAGTCCGCAGCCCTCACACCGCACCGACATGCTCATGTCGGAGTCCTGCGTGGCAACACCGAGCTCGGCGAACAGCCGCAGCAGCATCGGGTAGGTCCGCTCGTTGTGCACGATGAATCCGCTGTCGACGCGAAGCGGCCGTCCGTCGGCTGTGGACAGCTCGTGCGTGTGCGCGTGCCCCCCGAGCCTGGCAGCCGCCTCGTACAAGGTGACGTCACAGGTCTGCTGGAGTACGTACGCTGCGGTCAGGCCCGCCACACCCCCGCCCACCACTGCTATGCTCCGCCGCTTCATGATCCTCCGCCGCTCGGTTCTGCGGGCCGCTGCGTTCTTGGCGCACGGCCCGGTCAGCACCTATTCGCAGCGCGGAGCCAATCGGATTGGTCCCGGTCCCATGCGCGCATGTCGCCGTGGCGCTGTCAGTCGGACGGGGGCGGGCCGCCGCCGGGGGAGTCGGGCTTGACTTCTAGTTCGGCCCACACGGTGTGCCCGTGGCTGGAGTGGTCGTTGCCCCAGGAAGACGCGAGAGTGTCGACGATGAACAAACCGCGTCCGCCGTCCAGCAGGGAGCCGGAGGGGTGGCGCCAGCGGGCGCGTACGAGGTTGATGTCAGTGCCGGCCCCGGCGTCGGCGACCTCCAGTCGCACGTATCGCCGCCCGCCCTCCTGGGACATCAGCAACATGCTGATACTCCATGGCGGCTTGCCGTGGCGGACAGCGTTCGACAGCAACTCCGTCACGACCAGCAGCGCGTCGTCGGTGAGGCTCTGCAGGCCCCAGTACGCCAGACGCCGTCCGATCACGGCTCTGGCACCGGCAGCAGCACCCGCCGATGACGCGGCCTCGCTATGGCCGGCCCGGAAAGGGGGCAAAACAGGCACAACGACTCTCATACCTGTTATTCGTCACCGGCGCGTCTCTGGATGGGTCCTCCCACAGAGGGCTCGTAGCTATGCACGCGAGCGTATTGACGCGCGAGCGTATTGACGGTTCGGTCGAGTGAACCTTTACGTGGAGACCCGGGGCAGGCCCCTTCATCGTCTGAGGATCACATCTTGGGCATGAGGACCGTGTCGACGATGTGGACGGTGGCATTGGCGGTGGGGACGTTGCCGCAGACGACGGCGGCGGAGCCGTTGACCTTGTACGACTCACCCGAGCCGGCCGTGGTGAGCGTGCTCTTCTCCAGCGTCTCGTAAGTGCCGCTCTCCAGCTGCTCGGGGGCGAGCTTCTGGCCCACGACGTGGTACGTGAGGATCTTGGTGAGCGTCGCCTTGTCGGCCAGTACCTTGTCGAGGTCTGCCTTCGGGATCTTGGCGAAGGCGTCGTTGGTGGGCGCGAACACCGTAATGTTCTCGGCGTTGTTGAGCGTGTCAGCCAGACCGGCCTTCTTCACCGCGGTGACCAGGGTGGACAGGGCCGGGTTGTTCGATGCGGCCGTGGCGACCGGGTCCTGGGCCATGCCGTCGAAGCTGCCGGCGCCCTCCTTGGGCACCGAAGCACACCCCGGGCCGAACGGTCCCGACGCCTGAGCGGCCTTGCCCTCGTCGTCCTGGACCGGGCTTTCCTTCGCGGCGGAGGGGGTGGAGCGCTTGTCGCTGCTGCTGTCGTCCATCCCACAGGCCGTGAGGGTGAGAGGCAGGGCCGCTGCGGCGATGACAACGGCGAAGGTGCGACGCGAGCGGGTGCTGAACATGAAGAGCGCTCCTTGAATGGGCTACTTGCACCGGCGGGCGCCGCCGGTGAGTGAGGGCTGACAGGTAGGTACGGCCTCGCAGTCCGCTTCTACTGCTTCGAGGCCGTACCGCTTCCCTCACGCCCCTCATTCGTCACCGGAGCCGATACGGATTGGTCGTGGAGCGAACGCGTTTCCCCGGGCGCACACAAAGTCGCCCGGTGAACCAATCCACGAGGCCCGCAGCTACGAATCAGTCGAAAGAGCAAAAACCACCGAGAACCGCTGAAGGTTGGCTTTCGCTCACCTGTATCGCAGGAAAGGTTGGGTATGGGCGACCATCACACCGAGCTTCGCCTCGCTGGCTGCGCCCGTCCGAGAGGTGTGCGGTGAAAGAGATCGCACGCATCGGAGGCGCTGCGCAGCGCGGCCCGGAACTGTCCGAAGTCGTAGCTCGCGTCGCCAGCGGCGACCAGGAAGCCTTCGCCGCCCTCTACGACGCGATCGCCGGCCCGGTCTACGGGCTGGTACTCAAGGTGCTGCGGGATCCGGCCCAGTCCGAGGAAGTGGCGCAGGAAGTCATGGTCGAGGCGTGGCGTACCGCTACGCGCTTCCGTCCCGATCAGGGAAGCGTCATGACATGGGTGATGACGATGGCTCACCGTCGTGCCGTGGATCGAGTGCGCTCCGAGCAAGCAGCGACCGCCCGCGAGCAGCGCAATGCGGTTCGCGAGCGCACGCCGGACTACGACCAGGTCAGCGAGGAAGTGGCGGTCCGGCTGGAGAGTGAACAAGTCAGGCGGTGTCTGCGGACCCTGACCGAGCTGCAGCGCCAGGCCCTGACGCTCGCCTACTACCAGGGCTACACCTACCAGGAGGTGGCCGCCACACTGTCGGCGCCACTGGGAACAGTCAAGACCCGTCTGCGTGACGGCTTGATCCGCCTTCGAGACTGCATGGGAGTAAACGCATGAGTGACGAACGCGTGCATGTCCTCACTGGCGCCTACGCCCTGAACGCGTTGGCGGACAACGAGCGCGAGACGGTCGAGCGCCACGTGCGGCAGTGCACGGCATGTGCCGAAGAAGTGCACGAGTTGACCGCCACCGCGGCCCGCATGGGAACAGCCGTCGCCGCCGCGCCCCCGCCTGCAATGAAGAGACAGGTCATCGCCCGGATCCAGGCGGTGCGTCAGCTGCCCCCGCAGGTGACGGCCGCTGATGTCGTACGCCGTCCGACGACCGGCCGCGCACGGCGCATGCCCCGCCTGGTCCTGGCCGCCTGCGTGGCGGCGGCCACCGCGTTCGGAGGGACGGCGGCCTGGCAGTTCCAGGAGGCCCAGCAGGCCGGACAGCGTGCCCAGCAGGCCATAAAGGAAACCGCGGACATGGCGCGGGTACTGGCCGCCTCCGACGCCCGCAGCGCCCCCGGCAGCGTCAAGGGCGGTGCGCGGGCCACCGTGATCGTCTCCCACAGCCAGAACAGCGCCGTCTTCCTGGCCTCCGGCCTGCCGGAGCTGCCTGATAGCAAGACCTACCAGCTGTGGTTCGACGACGACGGCACGATGAGGCCGGCCGGCCTCATGCGGCGCGACGGCGGCGTAGTGATGGAAGGCGATATAGGAAAGGCCACCGGCATGGGCGTCACGGTAGAACCCGCAGGCGGCTCATCCCAGCCCACCACCACACCCCTGGCACTCATCGCACTCCCCTCCTGATACGTCCGCAGGGCTCCGCTCGGCCCAAACCGAGGGCGGTTGCGGTCAGCGGGAGCCTGGCGCAGGACCGAGTGGCGACGGCCGCGTCAAACAGCCCGGCGCTGTCCACTCCGGTCACCGCGGTGAAGAAGGCCTCCGGTTCGTCGCCGTGGCGGCTTTGTCCGGCGGTTCGCTCGGCACACGACAACGCGGTGCCGGACAAGCCGCTTGCCTGAACCGTGCCGGGCTCGCCCGCCGGGCCGCCCCGGCAACGGAGGCACCAATCCGAGGCCTGTACCGCAACGAATCACTGTTGAAGACATCGACCCGTCCATGCGGGGCGTGACACCACCGCCAAGGGCTGAATTGTGATGACAGACCAAGAGTTCGAAGAGCTCATTGCGGAGACTGCCGAGTACATACGCCGCGTCTCGTTTTCCGCGCCTGCGCCTGCGGACGATCGAGGGTACGCCCTGCATTCGCAGCACGCCGAGTACGGCGGCGGCGCCCACTAGCAACAATAGTTGCACCGCGGGTCGTCTCATCAGGCGAGTTGGCGACGAGAGCGACGCCGCCCGGTGAGAAGGAGCCCGGTGGCGGCCGCGATGGTCAGGGCCTGTGCGGCGACGACGATGTTCTTGTCGCTGAACCAGATCGGCTCGTACATATTCGGAAGGGGGCCGAGTTCGCCGACATCGACGTAGCGATAGACCAGCAGAGCTGCCAGCCCTCCCGCGGCTACCAGCCACGCGAAGGCGTCAGCCGGTGCGCGGCGCCACACCAGCACGAGCAGGGCCGCGAGCGCGGCGAGTGCGGCCTCAATCCGGAAGAGAGTGCCTTGGCTGATCGTCGCGCTGACCGCGTCATAACGGTCGGCCAGGTGGGCGTGCACGTACGCGTCCACGGCCAGGCCGATGGCCGCCAGAAGGCGTGCTGCGGCCCGTAGAGGCCGATGTGCTGGACGGGCAGGTGATGAGTTGGGGGGATTGAGGCGCATGTCTTCCCTTCCCGGCGGGAAATATTGGGCATGGACGCCGGGGTCAGCGGACTGTGAGCGAACCCTTCATGTACTGGTGAATGGTGCAGATGTAGGCGTACGTTCCTGCGCTCGTCGGCGCGGTGAAGGTCACCGTCTTGCCCGCGGCGATGTTGCCGGTGTCGAAAGCCTTGCTGTCACTGGCGGTCACGGTGTGGGGGGTTGAGTCCTCGTTGATCACAGTGACCTTGGTTCCCGGGCCGACCGTCAGGTCGGCGGGCTTGAACGTGAAGTTCTTGATCGTGATTCGCGCATCCTTCGGGCCGGAGGGCGAGACGGAAGTGACGGAAGTGGGGGAGTCAGGGCTTGATCCTCCGTTGTCTGCACAGCCGGTGGCAGTGGTCAGCAGGCACAGGGCGGCGGCAGCAACGGCTGCCTGCGGTCTGCGGGGGCGCGAGAGCATGCTCTTCTCCGGGTGCTGTGGTGCTGTCCGGTTGGGGCCAGGTGCGTGGGGGCGTCCGCACCTGACCCCCGCGGTCAGACGGTCAGGAGACTGGTCTTGGCGGCCTTGTCCGTGTTGATGAAATCGTCTGGTACCGGGTATTGGCCCAGTACGAAGTGCAGAATCGCCGAATGCATCGCTTCGACCGGGGCGATGGTGGCAGCGGTGTTGATGCCGCCCGCGCTCGCGACGTTGAACGTCGCAAACACGTACGTCTGGGTAGCCTGGTCTTCCAGCCGCAGGGCCAGTCTGGCCACCCCCGGAACATCCTTGACCTGCCCCAGCGCACGGGTGACCTCATCGTGGTTGGACAAGGGGGTTCCGGTGATCTTGGGCTTGCCTGCGTCGGCCAGGACTCCGTTCCACGCATCGGCGTGATCCCTGTGCTGGCTCATTGCGGTCTGCGCGAAAGTCGCCAGTACCGGAGGCACATCACCGAGCTTGCCGTCCTTCGCCGCCGTGAGAGCGGCCTGGTAGGCGCCCACAGCCTGGTTCTCCAGTGCCGCGGCCAGAGCGACCACCTTCAGGTCACCGGTGTACTGGCCGGACTGTGGCGAGCCGGACGGGCCGCCGCTGGGAGCCGCTTTGACCTCGGACTTGCCACCGCATGCCGCCAACGCAAGGACCGCGGCGGACGCACCGGCCCCGACCAGGAAACGGCGGCGCGCCAGATGAACACGCTGCTCCTGGCCGGTATCCGGGCCTGCGGTCTCGAGGTCCCGGAGTTCCTGCGTGAGGTCACGGGCGGAGGCCGCCATGACGGGCAGCGTCTCCTGGTGCGCCTCGTCCATCTCCCGGGTCAGACGCGACAGCTCACCCTCGCTGATCGGCAGCTCCCAGCCGCCCTTGCTCCTGCTCATTTCACGGCCCCTTCACTGACCGGCGAGGCGTTCTTGGTCGGGTAGAAGGCATCGGGGAAGCCGACCTTGCCCGCATCGGCGGGGAGTTTCGCGACGTCCGTCGGAATCTTGATCAGCTCTGGCAGGTCGGCGGCAAGCAGAGCCTGCACGGCCAGCAGCGTGGCCCGGTGCTGAGCCTCCACCGGGGCCACCGAGGCGAATAGCTGCCGTAGGTTCCGGTCTTCGACCTGCCCGATGTTCTTGGTGTAGGTCTGCGCGGCGACGTCTTCCAGGGTGATGGCCAGTTTGACCACGTCCGCCGGGGTCTTGATCGACGGCAGCTGCTCTTTGACGATGGCGTCGTACTTGGGGTCGGGGGCGTTCTGGGCCTTGCCGCCGGCCTTCGTGGCCGCCGCGTTGAACGCCTTGCCGTGTGCGGTGTGCTGCTCGGTGGTCTTTCTGATGAACGCGACGACGGTCTTGTTGCCGTTCTTGATGAACGGCAGGTCCGCAGCTGTTCGGTAGACGTTCACCGCCAGATTCTCCAGCGATGCGGCCGTTTGCAACGCCATGATGTCGTCGCGGGTCACGGCTGCCGCACGTCCGCTGCCCAGCAAGGCGGCGGCTCCGGCTGTGCCCAGCAGCGTGCCACGGCGCTGCCACCAGCGTCGGCTCGATGGCTCGGCGGCCTCCGTGAAATCCGCCAGCGCGGCATTGGTGACCCTCAGCGCGTCGCTGTTGAGATCTTGCGACTGCTCGGTCAGCTCCTCCAGCAGTCTGGTGTCGATGCGTTCTGTGCCCATCGCGTCCTGTCTCCTTCCTCGCGCCGAACGGCGCGGGCGTGCGTTCAGATTTCAGCAATTGGAAGGCGGGTGCCTCCTTTCTCCGTCTGAATGGCCCACAGTCATGTCCCTAGGGATGAACACCTCGCCGGCCAGGCGGGCTGTCGGAATCACAGCGGTGTTGTGCCTGGTCGTGTCGCTCACAGCGCGGGCAGTGAGCCCACGCCGACCACTAGGACAAGGGCCGAGGTAGCCACGGGGCCGACGCGGGCCACAGGCTTCAACGGCGCCCAGTGCGTGGTCGATACGGTGCCTACGCCGGCTTCGAGGCGGTCGCGCAGGCGCAGAGCGGCTGTTCGCTGGCCGAACGGGGCCGCCAGGCGATCTTGTGGATGGCGGCGCGGCTGATCGGTCGATGAACCCCCGGGCATCGACGTCGGCCTCGATGACGACGTCGCTACGCCCCGGGAACGAACCGCCGCCGGGGGCGAGAACGCCGTCAATGCAACGGTGGCCTGCGACAGCATCCCCATGGCTCCTCGCCGGTTGGGACCGGATAGGGGAACATGGGGCCGTCGCCCTGCCGCAGGACTCGCAAAGTCGAACAGCGAAATACATCGACGGCCGCCTGCGGCTACGAACGCATGCCAGGAAGAAGACGTGACGAAGTGGCTCTCGCTCACCGGTATCGCTTGGAACGGTTGCATAGAGGCGACCATCACACCGTGCCTCTGCGTGTGGCATCTGCCCGACGGGAAGGGACACGTTGAAAAGGATCACTCGCAACGGAGAGACCTCGCAGCGAGGGCCGGAGCTGTCCGATGTCATAGCTCGCGTCGCTGACGGCGACCAGGAAGCGTTCGCCGCCCTCTACGACTCGATCGCCGGGCCGGTCTACGGGCTGGTACTCAAGGTGCTGCGTGATCCGGCCCAGTCCGAGGAAGTGGCACAGGAAGTCATGGTGGAGGTATGGCGTACCGCCGCGCGCTTCCGTCCTGACCAGGGCAGCGTCATGACATGGGTAATGACGATGGCCCACCGTCGCGCCGTGGACCGTGTTCGCTCCGAGCAGGCTGCCACGGACCGCGAGCAGCTCAACACCGTTCGCGAGCGCACGCCCGATTACGACCAGGTCAGTGAAGAGGTCGCGGTCCGGTTGGAGAGCGAGCAAGTCAGGCGGTGCCTGCGGACTCTGAGCGAGCTTCAGCGCCAGGCCGTGACACTTGCCTACTACCAGGGCTACACCTACCGGGAGGTCGCCGCCGCCTTGTCGGCACCTCTGGGAACAGTCAAGACACGCATGCGTGACGGTCTGATCCGGCTGCGAGACTGCATGGGAGTAAACGCATGAGCGAGGAACACATCCACGTCGCCACCGGCGCCTACGCCCTCAACGCGGTGCCGGACGACGAGCGCGAGAGTGTCGAGAGCCACCTGCGGGAATGCCTGCCATGCGAGCAGGAAGTACGGGAGCTGACCGCCACTGCGGCCTGCCTTGGAACGGCCGTCGCCGCCACGCCCCCGCCCCGAATGAAGAACCAGGTACTAGCCCGCATACAGGCAGTGCCACAGCTGCCCCCGCAGGTGACGACCGTCGACGCCTCGAACCGTCTGACGACCGCCTGGACACGGAATATGCCTCGCCTGCTCCTGGCCGCCTGTCTCGCAGCGGCCACGGCGTTCGGAGGAACAGCGGCCTGGCAGTTCCAGGAAGCACAGCAAGCAGAACAGCGCGCCCAGCAAGCCACTCAGGAGACCGCGGACATGGCCCGGGTGCTGGCCGCGCCCGACGCCCGCAGTGCCACCGGCAGCATCAAAGGCGGTGCACGGGCCACCGTGATCGTCTCCCGCAGCCACAACAGCGCCGTCTTCCTTGCATCCGGCCTGCCGGAATTGCCCCACGACCAGACCTACCAACTGTGGTTCGCCGACGACGGCACCATGAGGCCGGCCGGCCTCATCCGACATGATGGCGGCCTGGTGATGAAGGGAGAAGTAGGAAAGGCCACCGGCATGGGCGTCACAGTAGAACCCGCCGACGGCTCGTCCCAGCCCACCACCGCGCCCCTGACACTCATGACGCTTCCCGCTTGATCCGTCCCCGGTGAGTTTGGGATCCAGGAAGCCCAACTTCCGGGCGGCGCGCATGCTGGCCTCTTGGCGACTTGAGAGAGACGCGACACAATGGGTCTCTCAAGCTTTTCCGTTCCTCTCCAGGCCCCGAGCCGGGACATGAGCGCCAGTCAGCAAATGCATGTCGGATACCACGCGAACCTCCTGCCCTGAAACACATGGGACAGCAGCAATCCACGAGAGTGCTCGACACTTGTGCCGCGAGGGGCCTTGCGTAGAGCATGCCGATCTATCAGTCGTCCTCGGACGCGTCTTCCGGACTCTGGTCCGGAACGACTCGATCGGAGTTCATGATGCCAACAGCACCCGAAGTGGGCGAACACGTGGGCGATTTCGCCCTTCCTGGAGGGGTGTTCACGGGAGCCTCCTTCGAGCGGCGGGATTTCACACTGTGCCAGCAGCGGGGATTTCCTCTTGTCCTTGTCTTCCATCAAGGCGATGACACCGCCGCCTGCACCGAGCGACTGTGTTCCTACTCCAACAGCCTTGAGATGTTCCCTGAACATGGGCCCCGGGTTTGGGGCATTAGTCCGCGATCCGTCGACAGCCATGAGGCGTTTGCCCGGAAACACGACCTCAGGATCCCGTTGCTCTCCGACGCCGGTCGAGATGTGGCCCGGTCGTTCGGCATGTCAGCCTCCGGAGTCGAGCATCGGCAGGCAGTTTTCCTCATTGCCCCGGACGGCACGTTGCACTGGAAACGTGTCTCCCTGTTGGGCGCGCCCCTGCCAAGCCTGACAACTCTCTCCCGGCACCTGGCCGCTATTCAGGGCGGCTGATTCTTGGGTCGCCCTGAATAGTTCGCCTCGCGGTAAGCAAGCGTCATCCGTTCGGCAGAGGCCATTTGCAGCGAACAGCGAGCAGTGTTTGCCGCTCAGCCCAGCACATTGATTTTTCACTCATCCCGTTGGTTTCCTGATCCATTCGGCCCACACCGCTTGTTGCGCATCACTTGCAATAAGCGGCTTGGCGCTCGGGCGGCCTAACAGTTGCGCGTCGTGTCGTCAGCAATTCTCCGCATCACAAAAACCGTGATCGTTCGCCGTCACCTGCGACTTTGCCTGAAGGCGCGGTGCCGGAGGGGCAGTCCGGTGAGGAATGCTCGCCATGGCCTCGCGATTCTCGTGGTTTTCTGCCGTTTGCGGGTCACGTCCGCTGGAGTGGT